>JBMOHI010000006.1:0-20154 GCA_049317925.1 Terrimicrobiaceae bacterium | reverse complement strand
CGCCGCAGGGTCAGGACATCAAATTCGACGAACAGCAAATCGTGGAGGGGCGGAACTTTTGCAACAAGTTCTGGAACTCCTGCCGCTTCCGGCTTTTGCAGGGGCCGATTGACCCCGCCGCCGATCCGTCAAAACACGCACGTTCGATTTTTGCGCAGGACCTCCTCGCCAAGCTCGACGCCACCATCGCGCGCATCGACGCGGCCTATGCCGACTATCGTTTCAGCGAGGTCGCTCAGGCTCTGTACGATTTTGTCTGGGGCGATTTCTGCGACCGCTTCATTGAGGCGGCCAAGGCGGATTTCAACGACCCCGCCCGCAAGACCGGCACGCTCGCGGTCATCGACTACACCATCAGACGCGTGTTGCTGCTTTTGCATCCCTTCGCGCCGTTCATCACGGAGGAACTTTGGCATGGGTTGGGTTTCGGCGATGGCAGCATCCAATACGCGGAGTGGCCGAAGCCGGACGGCGCTGCCGTCGAACCCAAAGCCGAGGCTGTGTTCCGATCCGTGGCTCAGGCCCGCACGTTGCGGGCAACCTTCAATCTGCCTTCGAGCAAACGCCTGCGCTGGTTGCTCGAACCCGGGGCGGATTGGGTCCGGTCCGAGGTCCCCGCGCTCAGCGTTCTGGTGCATGCGGAAACGCTGGAAATCGTGGAGCAGCGCCCCGCCGGGTCGCTGGCATCCTGCCCGACGGAGATCGGAGTTTTCTATCTGCCGCTGGAAGGCGTGGTTGACCCGGAGACGGAAGGAAAACGGCTCGATGGCGAACTGGAAAAAGTGCGCTCGGAGATTGAAAAAGTTCAACGCAAACTGGCCAGTGAAACGTTTGTCCAGAATGCCCCGCCCGAGGTCGTGGCCGAACACCGCCAGCGTCAGGCCGATTGGGAAGGCCGTCTCGCCGCCCTGCACAGCGCCCGCCAGGCGCTGGGCTGAGGGCTATTCCTTTGACTCCGGGAAAGCGCCAGCTAACGTTTGATGTTGGTGAGCAACGCGCGAAAATCCCTCTGGCCGCGTCTTTTGTTGATTCTTCCGTTTTCCGGCCTGTGCGCCGCGCCGGAGGTCTCGTTTTTCGCGCCGGATGCGAAGCTCTGGCTCCAAGAGAGTCAGGTGATTCCCATCCGGGTATCGGCCGCGCCCGGGGAGAAGCGCGTTCTTCCCACCACGATCACCCCGCCGGAAGCCGCCGAGATTCTTCAGCCCGCCACGGTGTTGAAGAATGAAACCATCGGCTTCGTGCGCCTGCGGGGACTGCGTGCCGGCGGAGGCGGGTTGACCGTCGACGGAAAAACTCTGGCCCTCCGGATCGCGCCGAACACCGCTGCGCAGGCCCTCGCGCCCAAACCGGAAATCGTCAGCCCTCCGGCCGGCGCGTGCCTTTACGGAACGATTACCGCTGGAGTGGAAATCAATCTGCCCGGTCCCGACGCGGTCATCTCCGATCCCAAACTTCTCCTCCCCGACGGCCGCGAACTCATCGCACGCGCCCAGACTTTGACCGAGCCCGGTTCCAACCGCCTGTTCGCCTTCGACCTCAATGCCGACGAATTGCCCCCCGGGCCGTTTCTCCTGCAGGCGTATGCGACGGATCGCGAAGGCCGTCGGATCATGGGCGAGCCCGTGGCCGTGAATATCATCCGCCCGGACCCTTCCGCGATGGTGTCCGGCCTGTGCGCCGAACGGGTCAACGATCCGCGTCCGGCGCGCTTCGGTGAGAAGTCACCTGGTGTTTCGTCCACAGACCCCGCCGTGCCGGGTCATGTGACAAACTACACGACCGACCCTTCCTGGTGCATGAAGGAAACCATCGAAAAAGCGGGCCTCTACCAGCTCACCATGCGCGTGCGCGGCGACGCCGCCATGGGATCGTTTCCCTCGGTCGGCGTCATTCTCAACGATGGCGATTACTCACTGGCCGCTTCCCGCCTGGTGGATCACGACTGGCATCGCATTCCCGTCGGACATCCCGTGCGTCTTGAAGCGGGCGAGCAGATTCTCACCGCGCGGTTCCTTAACGATTTTTCCCGCGGAAAAAAGAACGACCGCAATCTCTATCTTGACCGCTACGAACTCGTGCGCGTGACCGCCGCCGCGGCCCCGGCCGAATCGGGCGACGCCGGCATGATGATGAGCGGCGGCGACTCGATGATGATGGAAGGCGGCGCCATGGCCGCGACTGATTCCGTTCCTCTGCGGGTCTCGTTCAACGATCGCCTTGATGGCCGGGTGGTGCAGGGTCCGCTCAGCCTTCGCGGCACGTGCTGGAGCCCGCCAAAATCCGCCGCGCCTGTGGTGGAGTTGCTGGTCAACGGCGAACCTGTGGCCAGTCAGCAGGGCCGCGACCTCAATTTCCGCCTCCCGGTTTCGGCCCTTCGCGAAGGCGGGAACACCGTGCAGCTCCGCGCCCGTTCCGGGAACGGACTTCCCGCCAGCAGCCCGGCGGAAACCGTCATTCTTCCGTCCGGAATTCCGCCCGCGCCCGCCCGGCGGGTGTTCCGGTTCACGGTGGAAGACCCATCCTGGGACCCCGGCATGGCGCAGCGGATCGAAAAGGAGAAACCTCAGGCTGCCTTCTACACTAACGGCGAAGCCCTTCTCACACTACCGCCCGAACTTACCGGCGATTTCACCGTGCAAATGGAAGGGCGCGGTCAGGAGTTCAACGGTCCGCCCGTGGTCGAGGCGTTTCTCAAAGCGGGGGAAAATCCTCCGCGGAAAATCGGCGAAGTCGCCCTGAAGAACGACAAAAACTGGACCTTCGGACAGACCCATCTTGAGGCCGGTCCCAAGCAGGTTCTCCTTCGTTTCAGCAACGACGAGGCCGTCGAGAAAATGGGCGATCGGAACTGGTGGCTGCGCGCCGCCAGTCTGGAGGAGGTCGCCACGGGCAATGAGGAGCCGCCGCGTCTCACCCTGCTTTATCCCGAGAAATCCCCCTTCGTCATCAATGAGGCCGGTGCCGTCGTGGCCGGAGTTTTCTCGGCCGAAGGGATTGAATGGACCGACCTCGTCATTGACGACCAGCCGCAGGGTCTCCGCCTGGCCAGCGATTCGGCCCTGGGCCGTGTCGTCCTGCCGTTCGTCACCTCCGGGTTAAAGCCCGGCGATCATGTTCTGCAAGTGCGCACCCGCTCCAAGAATGGAAAGGAGACCACGTCCGCCGCATTCGTCCTCCGGGTGGGCGCGAAAAAGTCCGACCAACGCTACGCCCGCGCCGTCCATTTGCTCAACAGGTTTGGTTACGGACCCGAACCGGAGGAACTGGCTGATGTTCTTGTCATGGGCGAAAAGGAGTGGCTGCGCGACCGCCTTTCGCGCTCGTGGAACGAGGCCGGCGAGCAGGCCGCTTTCCAACGCGCCTGGGCGGAATTTCCCAACGTTGCGGACAAAGGCCGGGTCGTGCAGCGTTCCCTCGCGCATCTGCTGCGCTCCCCGAATCCCGTGCGCAACCGTTTTGTGCTCTGGACGGAAAACCATTTCTCCACCTGGATCGACAAAGCCGATGCGCTCAACAAGTGGGCTGAACACGCCCGCTTCCTCGAACTCGGCATCGCGCCCTTCGGGAGCCTGCTCAAGGCGTCCGCCACCAGCCCGGCCATGCTCGTTTATCTGGATCAGAGTCGCAGCTTCGGCAACAAGCTCAACGAGAACTACGCGCGCGAAATCATGGAACTCCACACCGTCGGAGTCCATGCTGGCTACCGGCAGGAGGATGTCACCGCCCTGGCGTCGGTTCTCACCGGTTGGACCCTTTCCTCCGATGCTCCGACCAAAGGCGAGGTCCGGGAAATGGCCCGCAGTTTTCGTTTTGATCCCATGCTGAATTCCCCCGCCGCCCGCAAGGTCTTCGGCATGGAGTTTGCGAAAACGGAGGACCCGCAGGCCCGCTACGACCGCACGCTGGCCGCGGTGGAAATGCTGGCCGCCCATCCGGCCACGGCCGAATTTATCAGTCGCAAACTGGCCGAACATTACGTTTCCCTGCCCGCGCCGGAACCACTGGTGAAACGCCTCGCCACGCAATTCCTCCAGACCGGCGGCGACATGGCTGGCCTGCTCGAGACCATTGCCGCAAGCAGGGAGTTCTGGGCTTCGATGAATCAGCCCAAGGTCGCCACCCCGCTGGACTTCAGCCTGCGTCTCGCCCGCCTCACCGGTTCGGGGAACGCCGTGGCCGTGCGGGATTTCCTGCGCAAGAGCGGCACCGGACTTTTCGATCGCGCCACGCCAGATGGCTATCCCGAGACCGACGCCGCCTACGCGGACTCCAACGCACTGTTGCAACGTTGGCGTTTTACCGCGGCGCTTTCCGGTCCCTTGCGCAGACTCCTTTCTTCCTCCTCCCCCATCGCATGGGACGAGGACGGGCAAAACCATGCCATCGACCTCGTCGCGTTGCGCCTCACCGGCAGCCCGTTGTCTGCTTCGTCGCGGCAGGCCGCTTTGCAGTATCTGTCCCGGGTTTCGCCCCCGGAATCCGACCGCGCCAAAACCGTCGCCACCCTCGTGGCCCAACTCCCCGCCACCAGCCTTCGCTGACCCCCACGCCATGAACGTCACCCGCCGCTATTTCCTCAAATCCTCCGGTGCCCTCGCGCTCTATTGCGGATTTTCCCCCGCCCGCCTCCTGGCTGACACCGCCGCGGTCACGAAGGGCAAGACCCTCGTCGTCATCTTTCTTCGCGGCGGGATGGACGGACTCAATTTCATCGTCCCTTACGCCGATCCCGCCTACGCCGGCCTGCGCAAAAACCTCCGCATCGCCGCCCCCGGCCAGCCCGACGGCGCGCTCGATCTCGACGGATTTTTCGCCCTCCATCCCCGCGCCGCCGCCTTGCAACCGCTTTTCGCCGAAGGCCAGGCCCGCGCCCTTCACGCCGTCGGGTACGATCTCAATACCCGCTCGCATTTCGAGGAACAGGACACATGGGAGACCGGCGTAATTGGCAATACGGTCAGTTCCGATGGCTGGCTCAACCGCCATCTGCTCACCTCCACCGGCCATGGCCCGGTGCGCGCCGTTTCCATTGGCGACAATCTCCCCCGCATTCTGCGCGGCAAGGCTCCGGCTTTTGCCCTTCATGGCATCGCCGACCTCAGCCTGCCCAGCGTGGCCAAGGACGATGAGGTCGCTATGCGCGCCGCCCTCGAACACGCTTACTGCACGCCGCTGCCGGAACACCGCGCCGCCGCCCAGGACCTTCTCTCCGAGACCGCTCACACGACCATCGACGGCATCGACATCATCAAGAAAGCTGCCGCCGCAGGCTATCAGCCCGCCGCCACGTATCCAAAAAACGAACTTGCCCGCCGTCTGTCCGAAGCCGCGCGATTGATCAAGGCAGACATCGGCCTCGAAGTCATTGAGATTGATTACGGCGGCTGGGACACCCACCAAAACCAGGGCGGAATTCTGGGGAACTATGGCAACCTTGTGCAGAATCTGGCCGACGGCCTCGCGGCTTTCCACAAGGACATGGGCGAGCGCATGAAGGACACGCTGTTGCTGACCATCAGCGATTTCGGCCGCACCGCCGCCGAGAATGGCACCGGCGGCACCGATCACGGTTGGGCCAATTGCATGCTCGCACTCGGTGCAATCTCCTCCAAAGCCCCGCAGCCCGTCATCAGCAAATGGCCCGGCCTGGCCAAGGAGCAACTCCATCAAGGACGGGATCTCCTCCACACGACCGATTTCCGCGACGTGCTCGGCGAAGTGGTTGGAGATCATTTGGGTAACACTGCCTTGAAGACCGTGTTGCCAGGTCATGAGTTCAAGCCGGTGGGGTTGGTCTGACCGGTTTGTCCCCGGCGGGGTGCCGCTTTCGTTTCCCGCCTCTTCTGTGACAGGTTTGTAACGAACATCCGGTTGTCTTCTGGAAAATCGTTGGCATTCTCCCGCCACATCAATTGATCCGCCTGCGGATCGGCCGCGTTCAACCAGCGGTACAGGGGGGCTCAGCCCCGTCAGCTGAAACTCAACCACCTCTGCATCCCGATTACCCCGGGTTGCGACTTTACCTTATCAAAGACAAAACATGAAAAAATCACTTACACTTCTCGGGCTCGCCGCCGTGATGCTGGCGGGCAGTCCCCTTTACTCGCAACAGTCGAATCTCAACCCGGGCGACATTGTTTTCGTCGCGGCAAACGCGGACGCGCCCGATACCTTCGCTTTCGTTCCCCTTGTGGATATCACGGCGGGTACAGTCATCCACTTCTCGGATAACTCGAGGGCTGCGACCGGAACCGCATTTTCCGACTGGCGGTTGACTGCGGGTGCATTCCCGGAAGCCCCCGTCTATAGCTACGTAGCTCCCACCAACGTCTCAGCCGGCACGAAAGTTTCCGTGCCCGATACCACGCACTTCATGGGATTTGCCGCTGCTGGAGATACGCTCCTCGCGTTCCAAGGCAGCCTTTACAATCCCGAATTCATTGCCGGGGTCGGCTGGTCAAGTACAGACGCTTTCATCACGTCGGGTTCAGCAACCACGAACAACTCCTACCTCCCTTCCACCCTCAGTTTGGGAAGCTCCGCCGTCGAGTTGGGAAATCTGGACAACTTCGGCTACACGGGAACGACCTCGGGCAGTGCCGCGACCCTGGCCACGAATGTCAACACGACCGGCAACTGGACGGGCAATGACACGACCACGCAATCTGGTCCCGCCTCCCTCACGGTAAGCAGCCCGGCGGCTGCGCTGGAAGCTGACAAGGTGGTTCTGGGCTATAACTTCGGGCCGAATGCCGCCAACTACAACGATGGCCCCACGGTTGATCCCGCCGAGGTGACGCTTTCCACCTTCGCGCTCATTCAGTCCACGGGAGTGCTTGATTCCGACGGCAAGAACACCCTCGCCGGGCAGGGCTTCGGGGTGGACGGGGGATTGGAAACGGGGGCGTTGAACATCGCGACTTCGCAAGCCTTCGAGTTCACCCTCACGGTTGATCCCGGGCTGAGCTTTAATTTGGATGACTTTGGTTTTGCCTACCAGCTCAGCACGACAGGAACCGTCTCGGCTTACTACAGTACGAACGGATTTGCCTCCTCCTTCCAACTGGGAACGAACATCTCCGTGACCACTACGGATGTGGGAACATTGATCCTCAATAATCTTAACCTGACCGGGCTCACCGGCGACGTGGATTTTCGATTCTACGTTTCCAGCGCGGGCGTTGGCACCGGAGCCTTCGAGGTTGACGAGGTTTGGATTCAGGGAGCGGTCGTCCCGGAACCCACTGCCGCCATGCTTCTTGGCAGCGCGGGGATGATGCTCTGGGTGCTCCGCCGCAAGCGGACACTGGCATAACCCCGAACGAGATTAGCTTGTTTGCTTCGTTCGGGGAATCCCGGACGCAGTTTCTTGCTTTCGCGACGGTGGTGGAAATCCCAGCGAGGATGGATGTGCTCCCTGTAATCCGCCGCCGTTTCACAAATTGACCCCATCCGAGCAGGCGAGGCAGGCTTTGCTTTCCGCCGGGAGTCTGACAGATTTCTGACATGCTCCCGCCAGCCGCCCTCGATCATCTCCACATTTTCGTCCTGGCCGGAGGCAGCGGCGAGCGCTTCTGGCCCTTGAGCCGGGCCAGGCTGCCCAAGCATTTGCTGCGCTTGCTGGAAGACCGCACGCTGCTGGAAACGACGGTGCGCCGGGTCGAGGGTCTTGTTCCCTGGGAACGGGTTTTTGTCCTGACCAATTCCACCCAGGCTGAAGCCGTGCGGGAGGAACTGCCATTTCTGCCTTCCGAAAACATTCTGGTCGAGCCGGCGAAACGCGATACCGCCCCCGCTTGCGCCCTGGCCACCGGGTTTGCCCGGGCCAGGGATCCCCGGGCCATTTGCGCGCTCTTGCCGGCTGATGCGATGATTCACAACGTGCCGGTTTACCAGAGGCAGCTGGCGGATGCGGCGCGGCTGGCGGACGAACGTGAGGCGCTGGTTGCTTTTGCCATCCCGCCGGTCTACGGGGCCACGGGATTCGGCTATCTCCACCTGGGAGCGGATGATCACGGTGTCTGCGAGGTGCTGCGATTTGTGGAGAAGCCCGATCAGCCCACGGCGGACGGGTATTTCCGTTCCGGCCAATATGGCTGGAACGCAGGAATGTTTATCTGGAGGGCGGAGGCTTTTTTGCGGGAAACGGAAAGGCAGGTTCCTGAACTTGGTGGATTCATCCGGGAATTTCCCTCCACCGGAGCCGCTGACTACATTTCCGCGCGCTTTCCCGGGCTGCCGAAGATTTCGGTGGATTACGCGGTGATGGAGAACGCCGCCGATGTGCTGGCCATCCGGGCCCGCTTCGATTGGGATGATGTCGGTTCCTGGACGGCGCTGCCCGAACACTTGGGGCACGACGAGGACGGCAACACGGCCCGCGGCGAAGTGGTGCAATGGGAATCGAAAAACAACGTCGCCATTTCCAGCGGCCGGACGATTGCGCTTTGTGGGGTGAACGACCTCGTGGTGGTGGAAACGCCGGACGCCATCCTCGTCTGCCATCGCGATGCTGTGCAGGACATCAAAAAGCTTCAGCCTTTGCTGAAGGAAGAGCTGCGGTAATCCGCGTCAGCCTTTGGGCGCTGGCGCGGCCGCGGGCGGAGCAACTTTGGTAATGGGGGCCAGTTTGGTGCCCTCGGGCATGAGCAATTCGTATTGCTGGGAGTCGATCGGCAGGTCGGGGTCGGGATTGGCGAAAGCCACCTTCACCAGCTTCTCACCGTTTTTGGCGCCGTCCAGGTGAGCGATGGACAACACCCGCGCAAGTTGGGTCGCCCCCGACCCGGCCACCCGCAGCGGAATGCTGGCGCCCACCTGAAGATGTTTCAGGATCTGTCCGCTGAGCGGGATTTCGCTAACGATATTGGTCGTATCGGCGACCGTAACGACGATGTCGCCGGCATTGACCCGCTCGCCGGGCCGCTGGGCAATCTTGACAATAGTTCCCTTGATCGGACTGCGGATGAAGCGCATCTCGAGGAGCTTTTCCGCCAGTTCCAGGTCCAGCTTGGCCAGCTTCTTATTGAGATACGCCTGGGAAACTTTTCCCCGGGTGGCGTCGGCTTCACCCTGGGCCATCTGATGTTGTCCCTCGCTGATCTGGCGGCGGCGAAAACGAATCTGACTGTCCGCCAGGGCCGCTTCTTTCTGCTTCATTTCCCCGAGAACGGACTCCAGTTGGGCATCACTTTCCGCTTTGAGCTTGGCCGCTTCGTAGGCGTGCAATTGACGGGCATGGTCGAGTTTGACAATCAGGTCGCCCGCCTTGACGCCGTCGCCCACCTCGACTTCCCAGGTTTCGACCTGTCCGCCTTCGCGGGAGTATCCGAATTCGATGGCGGCTGGTTGCGGATTTTTGACCGCAAGTCCGGTCTGGCCCTGCGCCAGACAGGCTGTTCCCGAGAGAACAAGCATCAGCGCTGCACTAAATGTGCGAGATTTCTTCACAGCAGAGAGAGTCTGGCCACGGGTGAGGGAATTGTCAAATTTCGAGCGGGTGCGAAGGACACCCGATGAAGCGTTGCGCGGCTCGCTTTTCAGCACGCTAACCCGGGAACCGGCCGGCTGGCGGAATCAGATCCCGTTCGAGGGTTGTCGCAGGGAGCGAAGTTCTGTCATGGTTGCCCCCATGGCACTTCTTGGCCAACGCAATCTCCTTTCCGTCCTCCGCGAGGCGTCGCCCGGATTTTTTCTGGATGGCGGGCCGCTGGGAGAGATTCTCCTGCCCCGCCGGTACATCCCGCCGGATGCCGGGCCGGGGTCCGTGCTCGATGTGTTTGTTTATCGCGATTCCGAAGACAGGCTGGTGGCCACGACGGAGACGCCGCTGGCGGTGGTGGGTGATTTTGCTTTCCTACGGGTGCTGAGCGTGCGGCCCGGACTGGGGGCGTTTCTGGATTGGGGCTTGAGCAAGGATCTGTTGCTGCCCCGTCGCGAGCAGACCGGTTTTCTGCGCGAGGGGGAATTGCTGGTGGTTTATGTTTTCATTGATCCGAAATCCGATCGCATCGTGGCCAGCGCGCGACTGGACCGCTGGTTGGATCGCACGCCGCCGTCCTACACACCCGAGCAGCCCGTGAATCTCCTCATCGCGGGCGAAACGCCGCTCGGCTACAACGCCATCATCGAGAACGCGCATTGGGGGCTGCTCTATCGTTCGGGTTTGGCCCACCCATTGCGGGTGGGGGACGCGATGAAGGGCTTCGTGCGGGAGGTGCGGCCCGACGGAAAGATTGATCTGGCGCTGGACCGCGCCGGCTATGTCCGGGTGAAGCCACTGAGCGACCAAATCCTGGAGGCGCTCGCCGCGGCGGGCGGGATGCTGCCTTTCCATGACAAGAGCAGCCCGGAAGAAATCCGGGAGAAGTTCGGAGTGAGCAAGAAGGCTTTCAAACAGGCTCTGGGCGCACTTTACCGTGCGCGACGGGTTGTGCTGGATCCCACGGAGATCCGGCTTTTGCCGAAGCGGTAATTTCTTTCGTCCGATTGGGGCTCGGGAATTGACGCGTTTTTTTTCGCTGTTTAGCGTCGCCGCATGAGCCTGCGTCACCTTGCTTTGGGAATCTCCCTATTCATCGCGGTCGGTCGCATTTCCGCGGCCCCGATCAATGTCTATTTCGTCAATGAGTCAGGCCTTTCCAACAACCAGGTTTTTCTTTCGTGGCAGGTCTCGACGGGGTCGCAGAATCAATTCGACGTTAGTTACGGTCCCGGCAATACGGCTTTCACCTTTGGCGGCGGCAACGTGATCACCACCAACACTGTCACTCTTGATAGCCTTGGGACCAATGGCATTAGTATGGCAAGCGTCGCCAGCGGACTTCTCTACATCTCGTTCGGCAGCCAGCTGGCCTCGACTAACAGCGGTCCCTCCATTACCGCCCCGGGTGCGTCCGATTACTACACGCCATATCAACCCTTGGAAATCAATTACAGTTCCAACAGCGCGAGCGGTGGGGGCGATCTCACCTATATCAATGTCTTCACGGCGCCCCTCAAAGCGCAAACCTACACGGGCGGAACCAATGGCACGCTTCTGCAAACCAAGGGGCTTTTCAGTCCGACGGCCACCGTGGTGAATGAGGTCACGGCGATTTCCGGCGTGAACAGCAATTTCATCTACAACACGAACGGCAATCTCGTCCGCATCGCCGGCCCTGGGAATTACAACCCTCCGGCGGCCTTCTCCCAGTTTCCTCTCATGACGGAGTATCTGAATCACCTGCAAAGCAACAACATCGTGACGGCGGTCAGTAACTACAACACCTTCGGCAACAACGGCGGCACCAATTATCGCTTTTTCGCCAACATGGGCGCTAAGATTACGAATAACTATCAGGCCTATCTCAGCGGATCGATCAGCACCTATCAGTGGACGACGAATTTTTCGGAGGGCACAGCCGGTCCGACCTTCACCAATGCCACCATCCTGGTCGATGCGACGGACGCGACCAATTTCACCGCCTTGGCCTATGCCGCGGCGCAGCCCGGAACCAACGTCATCTTCGGCGGGGACGGCTGGACGGAATTCTATGATTTTGTCGGAGCCAACGGCATCAATGGCGCATCCAATGCGTTCCCGCAAGTGCCGCTGGCAGACTACTATGCGGCGCTCATCATGGGCCTGGCCGGCAGCACCGTCACGAACACCGCCTCGGGTGACACCATGGCCATCAAGGATTACGCGACGGGACACTATTGGCACGATTGGACCAACCCGATCAGCTTCTCCGATGTCCAGACCAACCCCGCTTTCTACGATCAGTATGGGGACGTTTTTTACCGCAACTCCAGCGACACGGTTTACGGCTATGCCTACACCGACCGGTTCGATTATAACTCCGTTCTCTTCACCCTGGGCCAGCTCGGACCGATGAGTGGCGGCACGAATTTCGATACGCTGGTCATCACGATTGGCGCGCCGACGACCTCGATCCCCGAAGCGACGACAGCGCTGTATTTGACTTTGGGTCTGGTGGGATTCGCCTTGTTCATGACGAACCGCCGCCGGGTCATGCGTCTGACCCGCAAGGTTGCTCTGTTGCTTTTCTAGAATCTGGGATGCATCCTAGAGAAACCGGCGCCCACTACGATCGGGTGGCATTGTGGTATCAGCGGAACATCCCCGCGACCTACGGCGTGGCGCAGTTGGAGCGGGCTCTTCGCTTCGCGGAGAACAAGGGAGCGGCCCTCGATGTGGGTTGCGGAAGCAATGGACGCTTTCTTGAGGTGTTCCTCCGGGGGGGATTTCAGCCCGAGGGAGTCGATGTTTCCGGTGAGATGATTGCGCTGGCGCGCCAGCGGCATCCCGGTGTCCCTTTTTATCATGCCGATATCTGCGAGTGGGAGTTGCCGCGGAGGTATGATTTTCTCTCCGCCTGGGACAGCACGTTTCATCTCCCCATCGAACAGCAGGAGCCTGTGCTGAGAAAACTCTGCGCGGGATTAAACCCGGGGGGAGTTCTTCTCTTCACGTGCGGCGGGGGGGAAGCGGAGGAAATCACGGGATCCTTCGAAGGGCAGACATTCGGCTACAGCACGCTCGGGGTGGACGAGTTCCTGCGGTTGCTCATGCTCTTTGGCTGCTCCTGCCTCCACGTCGAGTATGATCAATATCCGGAAAACCATGTTTACATCATTGCCCGGAAGAGACCCAGGTCCGTTCGATAGGTAGCACCCCTTTTTCTTGGTTCTCGTGGTGGCTTGGTGGTAGAACGATTTTCAGCACTCGCACCTTCTTCTCGTGCCCAAGCCCCCTGTCGTCACTGCCCCGATCGTCGAATGGAACCGCGAAAAGGGTTTCGGGTTTCTCCAAGTCGGAATGCAGCGCGTCTTTTTGCATCATCGCAATTTTGCCCGGCGGTACAAGGTGCCGGAGGTGGGCGACGTGCTGCGGTTCACGATGGACACGGACGGTCTGGGACGGCCATTCGCCAGCAAAGCCGTGCATGTCTCGGATGCCTTCGATTGGAGAAACGAGGCGAGCCGCGGGGCTTCCGGGCGGGGTGGAAGAATTAGCTTATGGCAGGTGATTTTTCTCATCGGGCTGCTGCTCCTCCCTGCTTTGGCCCTGCGCCGCCTTCCGATTGATAGCCAGTGGATTCAACTTTACGTTCTGGCGGTTTCGGCGCTGACATTTTTCATTTATGGCCGCGACAAGAACCTGGCCCGCACCCGCGGTTGGAGGGTTTCGGAATTCACGTTGCATTTCCTGGAATTGATTGGCGGCTGGCCCGGGGCGTTTCTGGCCCAGCGCTGGTTGCGCCACAAGATTTCCAAGCTTTCCTACCAGATCGCCTTCTGGATCATTGTCCTGACTTATCAAATTGCCGCCCTCAATCTCCTCCTCGACGGACGGCTTCTCCACGGTGCCGGAGCGGGAATCCAAAGACTGATCCACGTGGGGAAGTGATGGAATCCTGACCGTTGCGGGTGTATGGTGGAAGGAACGATGCAATCATTTCTTCGGGATTTTCACGCGGAGTCCGGGCGGGCCTTGATTGATCGCGAGCAGGAACTGGAGCTGGCGTTGTGCTGTTTTGTCTCCGGTGGCAACCTTCTCATTGAGGATGCGCCCGGGGTGGGCAAGACCACCCTGGTGAAGGTGATGGCGCGTCTGCTCGGGCTGGATTTCAAACGCGTGCAGTTCACCAACGATCTTCTGCCGGCCGATATTCTCGGCAGCCAGATTTTCGACGCGGCGCGGCAGAGTTTTTCTTTTCACAAGGGACCAATCTTCGCGCAGCTCGTGCTGGGTGATGAACTCAACCGCGCCTCGCCCCGGACCCAAAGCGCCGCGTTGCAGGCCATGGACGAACACGAGGTCACCATCGAGGGGCACACCTATGCGTTGCCCGAGCCGTTCTTTTTCGTCGGCACGCAGAATCCGCGCGATCAGGTGGGAACGGCCCTTCTGCCGGAATCGCAGGTGGATCGCTTCCTCATGCGCATCGAACTGGGTGCACCGGAACGGGACACCCAGCGCAAGCTGCTGGAACGGGACCGCGGGAGGAAGGAGAGCCTAGTGTTTGATTTTCAAAGCCTGCGCACGCTGGCGACGCCGGAGGAATTGGTGCGCTGGCAAAAGGACGCCGCGCGGGTCCACGTCTCGGAGGCGGTGTCGGAATATATCCTCGATCTGTTCGAGGCGGCCGGAGCCCGGGGATGGACCTTGTCGCCGCGGGCCAGCCTGGGCTTGCAGCGGGCCGGCCAGGCGCGGGCATTCTTGAACGCGCGGGACCACGTGTTGCCGGACGACGTGCAAAAGGTTTTTCTCCCGATCGTGACCCATCGGCTGGCCCAGTTTGCCCGCGTGCCGGGCGACGCGCGCGAGGCCGCGGGTATGGGGCGGGCGCTGCTGGAACACGTTCGCGCCCGGTAGGGCGGAGGGCCCCGGCCATGGCCAAACGCGAGCGGATCTACATCGTCTTTCACTGGGCGGGCCTGGCTTATGCCATGGTGGTGCTCTTTATTTTCGCCACCGGCTTTGTCTTTGTGGCTTCGCGCGGACTCACCCAGGCGCTGGGTATTGCTCTGGTGGTGGCGGGTGTGGTTGCGCTGATTCAGAGCAACGAAAATCTCCGCGGGGTGGAGATCACCGGCTGCCGCTCCGCCCCGGTGGCCACGGGCGGCGAGGCGTCCCTCGAACTCACTCTGCGAAACGTCGCGCACCGGGAACGCATCGGACTGCAGGTTCGCCGGGGATTGCGCTGGGGAGGCGGGCTGCGGTGGCGCGAGCGCGCCCGCGGCGCGGCCTGGCTGCCGGTGCTTGATGCGCAGGAGATGAAAACAGCGCGGCTGAACATCCCGACCACGCGGAGGGGACGATTTCCGGTTCCGACCCTCTGGGTTTGCAGCGTGATGCCAATGGGCCTGTGCTTTGCGTGGAAGGTTTTCTCCGACGGATGGGAGTATTTTGTCTATCCCGCACCGCGCGGCCTGCCGCTCGAACATGCGTCTCTCGTCGGCAAGGTATCCGGGGCTGGACTCGATGACGGCAGCGAGGACGTGAGTGGACACCGGCCCTATGAGCCCGGAGACATGCTCTCGCGCATGGACTGGCGCGTGTTCGCCCGCACGGGCAAGCTTGTCGTGCGATCGCAGGAGGAAAGCGGCGGCGACGAGGTTGCGCTGCGTTGGGAGGACACGCGCTTCCTCGAAAATGACGAGGAGCGGCTTGAGCAGTTGAGTTTCTGGATCGCGCAGTGTTTGCAGGAGGGCCGCGCTTTTACGCTCGATCTGGGTTCCGGGCGGTCGGAACTGAACAGCAACAACGTGCCGGGATGTCTGGAGGCGTTGGCAACTTTCGGGGAGCGGTCATGATACTGGACAAAGACAGACCGGAGCGTGTTTCGGGCTGGGCGCTGGCCGCGGTGTTGTTCTTCCACCTTGTTCTGCTGCGCGTTCCCGCCGGAATCCTCATGACGGCCACAACGGTCTTGTTCGCGGGAGCCATCCTTCGGGCGCGGCGGATTTTCGTCCCGGCCTGGCTGGGGCGGGTCGCACTTGTCCTGGGTGTGGTTCTGGTCGTGGTGCTGCAAATGCGGACACGGCCCGAAGGATTACTCGGTTCGCTGGCCGGACTCACGGGAGCGATTTTTCTGCTTCGTCCCGTGACACCAGCCCGCGGGCTGAAGGTGCTTCTTTGCATCCTGATGACTCTTGCGTCGCTCATTCTGCGACCCGACTCCGCTGTCGGGGTGACCTTCATTATCCTGGACGTGGTGGTGCTCCTGATTCTGGCCGAACAGATTCACCGCCCGCCCGAGGCGGCCTTGAGCGTCTGGGTGTCGCTTTTGCGTTCGCTGCGGGTGGTTGTTCCGGTCGCCATCGTTGTAACGATGATTTTCTGGCTCTTCCCGAATCTCTCGGTTTTCACGCCGCCGGCCATCACGGGATTTTCCGGCGGAGGAGTGTTGAACCCTGGTGCGATTGCCGGGATTCAGCAATCACGCCGCATCGCTCTGGTGGCGCGATTTTCCCAGACGCAGACTGTTCCCCGCCCCGCCGACCTCTACTGGCGCGGTCAGGTGCTGGAGATCAACGAAGGCCTGCGCTGGACGCGGGCGGGCGGACGCTCGGAGCGCTCCGAACGCTTGTCCAGCCTGCGGCAAACCACTCTGCCGGACGGTGAGGGATGGAGATATTCGCAGGACGTGATGTCGAACCGCGGAGGGATTGTGCCGGTGCTGGATCATGCTGTTTCAGTCGAGGCGACCCGCGATGGACAGGACGTGGCCGTTTTCGACATCGGGGCGGCAGTTTTGACGGCGGTCGGCACCGGGCCGTTAACGCTTGAGGTCGTTTCGACCGAGGAACGGGTGTCCGACCCGCCGATGCCGAGCATCGCGAAGGGTTCCTTGACTACTCCCGGAACTCTGAGCGCCAATGCAGAGATCGGCGAAATCACCGGGCGGATTCTTGCTCCGCCGCTCGCCACCACCGCCAAGCTCGCGGCTCTGGGGGAATTCTTCCGTGAGTCGGGATTCACCTATACCCGGTGGCCGGGCCGGATGCCGGATCTGGCCGGATTTCTCCTCAAACAGCGCCGCGGATTTTGCGAGCACTACGCGGCCGCGGCGGCAAATCTCCTCCGCCTCGGTGGCGTGCCGACGCGCATCGTCACCGGTTTTCGGGGTGGTGAATGGAATCCCTGGCTGCGCACCATCACGGTGCGCGATTCCGAGGCCCATGCGTGGGTCGAGGCCTGGGACAGCCCTTCGCAACGCTGGTTGCGCTTTGATCCCACCAACTTTGTCGCGCCGGAGCTCTTCGCCCGTATTGAACGCGAAATGGATTCGGCTCACTGGCCCTGGCATTGGCTGGCCGTGAGTTACGCCAGCGCCGTCCTCACCACGTTCAATGACCGGTTGGAGGAATTTCTTGCCCGGGTCAGCTCCTCCGAGATCTGGGAATACCTGCCGCCCATCCTGGCCGGGCTCTACATGCTGGCCGCCCTCGGCTGGTTGGTTCGCAATCACATCAAGCGTCGATCCGCCGGCGCGGCCGAGGCCGCCGGCGTCCTGCTGGACGAACTCGAGCATGCCGCCGCCCGCGCGCACCGCCCGCGCAGGGCCGGGGAAACTCCGCTGGCCTGGCTGACCCGCCTGCGCCGGCAAGCGGGCGAAGGTCCGGAGGGTGAGGCCCTCAAAATTTTTGCGAAAGGTTACGAGGCCGGGGTTTATCAGGCTGACGGCGCTGATGTTTCCGCAGATCTGCGCCAGGTGGCTCAACGGCTGCGCCGGATTTGGAAAACGGCGCGGCCCGGCCAGGCTGGCGAAGCGGAGAAAGCCGGCTACACTACAGCCCGTGCCTGAGAATTTTCCTGATTATTACGCGACTTTGGGGGTTGGACGCCGCTGCACGGCGGAGGAGATTCGCGTGGCCTATCGTCTGCTGGCCAAGAAGCATCATCCTGATATCAACGGACACTCCGCCGACTCCGTCGAGCGTTCGCAGGAGTTGAACGCGGCCCATGAGATCCTGAGCGATCCGCAAAAGCGCCTGGCCTATGATCGCGAGCTGAAAGAGCGCGAGCGTTCCACGGACTCGCCGGCCCGTGCCGGAAAAATCGAACGTAACATCACCCAAGACGTGAATTTGCGGGTGGAGGATTTTCTCCGCGGTGTCTCGCTAGAAGTGAAGGTCAACGATCCGGCCAATCCCCACGGCACGGAAACCTACCCGCTCCTTGTCCCGGAGGACACCGCGCCGGGTGCCCGCTTCCGTCTGCCGCGGGCCGCGCCTTTTTCCGGAGGCTTTGTCACCGTGCGGGTCAAAGCCATGGCCGGTTATCGTTTTAAAGTGCGCGGGTCGGATTTGCGCTGCGACCTGCGCATCAGCGCACAACGCGCGAGCCAGGGCGGAACGGAAATGGTGCCCGGTGCCCTCGGGCGTTTGGTCCGTGTGCCAATTCCCGCCAACGTGGGGCGCGGCGCGATTGTGAAGGTGCCAAACGAAGGCCTGCCCAAACCGCGCGGCGGACGCGGCGATCTGCTTGTCCGCATTACCTACCGCCCCGAGGTGCGGGTGACCCGCCGATGAAAACTGCCTACGACCAATCCTATTTCGACAAGTGGTATCGCCATCCCAGGCACCGCGTCAGCACGCCTGCGCTGACGAAACGCAAGGCCGCCTTGGCGCTCTCTGTCGCCGAGTATTACCTCGAAGGCCCCGTGCGCACGGTGCTCGATGTGGGCTGCGGCGAGGGACAATGGCAGCCCGCGCTCGCCCGCCTGCGGCCCGGCCTGCATTACACCGGGGTGGACTCCAGCGAATACGCGGTGCGGCGTTTCGGTCGCCGTCGTAATCTGCTCCTGGGTAATTTTGGCGACCTTGGTTCCCTTGATCTTGCGTCATCCTACGACCTCATCGTTTGCAGCGACGCGCTGTATTATGTTTCGCGTGAGGAGTTGACCCGCGGGCTTGCTGTATTGGCCAAACATCTTGGCGGGGTGGCATTTTTCGAGGCCTACGCGACGGGGGAGGCCTTGAAGGGCGACATCCGCAAACTGGATAAACGCAGTCCGGAATTTTACCGCCGCTTGTTCCGTAAACACGGCTTTGTTTCCTGCGGCTCGCACTGTTATGTCGGGAAGGAACTGGCCGGTCAGGTGACCGCATTGGAGCGGGGAGGGTTGTGATAATCCCGCGGCCGGTCCGGCCCTGAGCCGCGCTGGAATTTTATTGGGTCGCCGGTCGGAAATTCGTACCGTTTTGGATCGTGTCGAACACTCAAACGAAAGCCTTGGAAGAGCAGCGGCTGCTCAAAGTCTCCATTTATGCAGTCCTGGGTATCGCCATAGTCAGTGTGATCTTCGGCCTCTGGTCCCGATCGGGCGCGATCACTTTTGATGGCTTCTACAATCTCACAGACGCGGGCATGACGTTCGTTGCGCTGCTGGTTTCGCGCCTCATCGCCCGCGGCGACGACGAACGCTTTCAATATGGCTATTGGCACCTGGAGCCATTGGTCGGATTCGTCAGTGGAGCTCTTCTCGCCAGCACCTGTGCCTACGCTTTTGTCAACGGTCTGAAGGGTTTTTGGGCCGGCGGCGACAGCATCCCCTTCGGCCCCGGAGCACTCTTCGTCGGTGCGTTGGCAGTGGTGAGCGCGTTCATGTACTTTTACATCAGTCGCGCGGCGGAGGGCATGGACTCCGAGTTTTTGAAAATCGACGCCCGCAGTTGGTTGATGGGTGCGGTTCTGAGTTTTTCGCTCTGTCTGAGCTTCCTGATTGGCTTCGCCTTGCGGGCTACGGCATTTGCCCACCTCGCGCCATTTGTTGATCCCCTGGTGCTCATGGTCGCGGCGCTGGGGCTGCTTCCGTTTCCGATCGCCACGCTGTGGAGAGCGGGACAGGATATCCTACAAATTGCCCCATCCGAGCTCGATGATCGGGTGCATGAAGTGGCGAAGGCGGTTGCGGAGAAACATGGATTTGCCGATTTCAATTCGCACGTCGCACGAATCGGGCGGCAGCAATTTGTCGAGATTGGGCTGGTGGTTGCTTCGGATTCGTCCACGAAGTCTTTTCACGAGCTCGATGAGATCCGTCAGGAAATATCGGACGCGTTGGGGCGTGAGGGTCCGGGCTGGTGGCTGACGGTGGATTTCACCGCCGACAAACGCTGGATCTAGTTCAAGCGTTCTCGGACTATTGCACCGCGAGGACCGTGGTTTTGGGAGAAGTCGTGCGGTTCCCGACCTTGAGGCCAAGAAGCTGTGCGCCGAGGGGGGATTCGGGGGTGAGGACGGTGACGTCAGTGCCCTCGGAAGTCACTTCGATGCCGCCGCCGGCGGGGGCAAGGAAGAACCAGGCTTTTTCGTCCGGGAATCCGATCTGGATGAGAGCAGAGAGATCAATCGGGGTTTCGGAGTCGAACGGGAGAAGAGGAAGTTTCTCGCAGGCGGCTGCGGCCTGGGCGGCGGCGAGGCTTGTTTGGCCAGACCATCAGCGAGGTAGTTTTCCTCGGTCGAGCGGGTGTCGTATTTTCCTTCGGCCTTGCTCTCGGCGTCGTTCCCGGCCGCGCGCGTCCGCTTCGACGAAGTTTGCAGGGTTTCGAATTCCTCGCGGAGGACGTCGATGATTGCTTGAATGAGGAGTGTTTTGTTCATGACGGAAACCTTCCACAGAAGAAAAGTTCGGAAGA
>JBMOHI010000005.1:0-20378 GCA_049317925.1 Terrimicrobiaceae bacterium | reverse complement strand
TCAGCAGGTCCTTCACCTGGGTGCGCGGCGGCGAGTAGCGGTAGTTGAACGTGACCCGCACATTGCGGCCGGTCCGCTTCTGCGTGTCGAGAATCCGCTGCGCCCGTTCCGCGTCGATGGTCATCGGTTTCTCGGTGATCACGTCGCAGCCCAGTTCCATCGCCCGGCAGATATAGAAGTCGTGGGAAGAATCCTGGCAGACGACGAGGACGGTATCGGGCTTCGTCTCCGCGATCATGCGCTCAAAATCGGTGTCGGAATACAGCCGGGGCGAGTGAGGCTGGACATACGGTAGCGATGCCGCAAGCTCCAGCCGTCCCGGGTTGCTATCGCACAGCGCGACCAGGCGGGAGGTCTCACGGAAGGTTTTTCCGACCGCTTCCAAATACATCCGGGAACGTCCGCCCAGACCGATGACCGCATACGTGGTGAGGTTTTTCATGAGTGGCTTGAATGAGCCGGTGTTTTGGAAACGGGGAGCGCAGCCACGGAGACGCCCCCCGCGCTCCGCAGCTGCGGGAGAGTGCCTGGAGATTCCAAGCCCCCTCGCTCTTTCCCCGATTTGATCAACTCTCCCGAATCGCCGCTTAGCTGCGGCGGCGGCGGAGGACCGTGACCGTCGTCAGGCCGAAGGCCAGGAGCACAATGGAAGTGGGTTCCGGGACGGCGGTAAGGTAGCCGTTGCTATCCAGGCCGAATGTGTTGAATCCGCTGGCCGTGAACTTCAAGAGCTGGCTGGCGCTCAGCCCCGAACTGTTCGTTCCAAAGCGAAGGGAGGATGCCGAGGCAAAACCCGTAATGTCCAGCGTGAAGGCACCCCAGGTGGCGGCCGAGCTGTCAGCAAAAGCGAGCGTTCCGCCTGACAGCGAAATGAAGGAGTTTCCAGACAGGGTCAGCGTGCCGAGCGTGTCTGAGAAGGATTGTGCGGCAAACGTGCCTCCAGAGAGGGTTAGAGCGGAGGTGTTGGAAATCTGATTGGATGCGCCGAGTCTCAGCGTGGCCCCGCTGTCCACTGTCACAGAATTGCTGGTGAGAGCGTTCCCCGAACTCTTTTGCAGCAGAAGCGTTCCGGCCACGACCTCTGTCGAAATCAATGAGTTGTACGTGTTCGCCGAAGCGCCGCTGAATGTCACCGTGCCCGCCCCGGTTTTCTTGAACAAATTGCTGGCCGAAGCATTGCCTCCCTGGATGACCCCCGAAAAAACGGCGGTGTTGTTGTCCGCCGCAAAAAACTGGTAGGTGCGGGAGTTGGCGCTGGTCGTGTCGGCGGCGAAGAGACCGGAGAAGGTCACGGTGCTCGGGCTTCCGGCGGTTGCTGCAGTATCATTGGCTCCAACGATGACATTGTTCACCGCCGAGCCGCTCGTCCCGGCTGCGAACATCGTAAGTTGGCCGGCGATGGTGACCCCGTTCGCCGTTCCATAAAGTGCCACGTTGTTGCTGGTGTTCGCAGCACCATTGGCCAGGGTAATCCCGTAGTTGCTGTTGTTTAAACTCGTGCCCATGTTCAACGTCGCCGGCGCGGCGAGAGTGTTTCCACTTGTTCCGGCAAGATAGAACAAGGCGCTCTGGAATCCCGACGTAGTAGTAGTAAACGTCCCAACATTCCAGTTCACCGTCCCGGCGTCGACACGCAGAGCGGTTGCATTGGCTCCCGCATTGTAGGTCGTGGAGTTTAGGTTGACAGTGCCTGACCCGGTCGCCTGCAGTGCCCCGGTAAGAGTAAAGCCCGAGTTAAAGTTAATCACGGCTGCGGAATTCAGTGCGGATACGCCTTTCAAACCTGATCCAAAGGTCACGTTGGTTGCGAACGTGGCCGTGGCGGAGACTGTTGCCGAGCCTACTTGAATTTGGGGACTCGCCCCCGCGCCATTCACCGTCAGGAGGCGGGCCCCGGAAAACGTGACATTCTGTAACCCTGTGAAGGCTCCGGATGTGTCAACCCGAATCCGATCCACCGCAATATCGGTCCCCAAATCATCCAAAGTGATCGTCTGCGTCTGGTTGCTGTTGGAACTATTTTGAAAAAATGCCCTGTCCGCCCCGCCTGCCGGAGTTCCTCCGGTCCAGTTCGCTCCGGTCGTCCAGGCGTTGGTTCCTGATGTTCTGTTCCAGAAAACATTCTGCGCGGAAGCCGAGTGGCTTCCCGCGAGGATGAGAAATGAGATGGCTACGAGGCGGATCGCTGAGTGTTCGAGGGGTTTCATGTATTTTGGTGGTGTGGTGGTGGAAGTGTTTATCCTATCGAAGATGAAGAATGGTCGGTTTCCGGCTAAGGGCAACCGCTTCTTGATGCTTACTGATGCATGCTTTTTTTCGCCGCTGATTTCCGCGATGCCGCCGCGGGTCATTTGGGATCCGTTTCGCTCAAGTTGTAGCAAGCGCCCAGAGGCGCGGGTTGAAGGGGGACCGGGACTTGGAATGATCCAGGAAATCACATTTATCTTGTCGGGAGGCTGCGAACGGAGTGTGCTTGCTGATGCATGGGCGCTGATAACCCCTCATCGCCTCTGGTTCCTACAATGGGTGATGTCGCCCGTGCGGCGGGCGTTCATCAGACCACCGTCTCGCGCGCCCTGCGCAACGATCCGCGCATCACCGAGTCCGTCAAAACACGGGTCCGCGAAACCGCCTCGCGCCTGGGCTACCGACTCAACCCGCTCCTCTCAGTCCTCGGGACGCTCCGCCGCCAGCGAGCCTCGGCCCGCTACCAAATCGCCATCGCCTATATTGTGAAAGGAGGAGCTTCAGGCGGGCATCTTTCGGGAGTGCGGGCTGCCGCGGAACAGCGCGGGTACAAAGTCGAAGTCTTTGAAATCGGGCCTAACCTGAGCGAATCCCGACTGAGTGACATCCTTATCGCGCGGGGCATCCAAGGGATCATTCTTGGACCGCTGCCGGAGGCGCACGGGCATTTCACCCTCGACTGGGAGCATTTTTCCTCCGTCGTCATCGAGTATTCCTTCACCGAACCCGCGTTTGATCGCGTCGTCACCAACAGCTACGACACGATGAACACCGTCATCCGGGAATGCCGCAAACGGGGTTATTCGCGGATGGGAGTGGCACTCATGCAGGTCGTGGACGAGCGCAACGAGGGGCTCCTCTGCGCAGCCTATTCGCTCGCCTGCGAACGCGACCCCGGAATGGCCCCTCTGGCCCCGCTGCTCATCCCAAAGTGGGATGCCAAAGCCTTTCGTGCCTGGTTCAAGCGGGAGAATCCGCAGGTGGTGATCTCCTCCAACTTCCTGCTCCCTCATATTGAAGAGAGCCTCAGACAGATGAAACTGCACGTGTCGGACCAGGTCGGATTGGTGAATTTGAACCTCCTGCCGACGCACCAGAACTACAGCGGCGTTTGCCAGGATGCGCCAGCGATCGGGGCGATGGCGGCACGCCTGGTGATCGAGAAGCTCAACCACAACGAACGGGGCATCCCTGCCGCGCGAATGACGGTGCTGACTGACGGATACTGGATTGCGGGCCAGACGCTCAAGAAAGCGAAGTCTTGCGGGGGTGAAAAACCACGACTTGGGAAACGATCAAAATGAAAGCCAAACGCCGAAGACGCGGAACTTCAATCAAGCCTCGGGACCAGGCCGACATGGCCTGCTCTTGATTATGATTCCCAAAGAGTAGGAGAGGGAAGGACATGGGGGCACAGTCGTGGCTGGGCGCGATTCCATCCGCAGACGCCGTCGAGGAGCCGGCGGGAAGATTTGCAATAATCCGGAAGTCGTTCAGGAATGGGGCGATGCCAAGCTCAGTCGACGTTCCCGAAGGTCGTGATATTTTGGTCATTGAGCCGGAGGAAGAGACCCGGCGGGTCTTGCAGGGGATCTTGCAAAATCAGCAGATCAAGTGGGTCGGAACGGCGGCGGAGGGGCGGGAGTTTTTGCGGCGGGAGGACTGTCAGTTGGTGATTTGCGCGGATGAGCTTCCGGATCTGCCCGGGCTCATGCTTTTTGCCGAGACCCGCGATCTTCGCCCGGCCACCCAGAGAATTCTGATGTGCCGCGATCTGGATGCGGAATTTTTGCTCCATGCCCTGCGGGAGGGAAGCGTGCTGCACTACCTTCCCAAACCTTTGGACCCCGAGGCGGCTGCCCGCCTGATTGACTATGCTTTGGATCAGAACCGCCTGATGCAAAACCTACTCGCGACACGGAGCCTGCTGGACCGGGCCGAGACCCGGATCGCCAACATGGAAACATCCGACCTGGCGACCACTCGTGTTTCCCGCGGAAGCTTCCGCGCGCTGGCTCTCCCGGTTTTCTGGATCCTGCTCGTCTTTGCTTTGGTTTTCGTTGGCCTTTCGGCCCTCTATCTCATTAAATCGGCGTTGGGCATTGACCTCTTTCCCGACAGTCACTTGCAGGATTTTCTAACTCCGTGAGAAACCGTTCCCCTCTCCCCGATCCCCGGACGCTGGTTTTGTTCGGTCTTCCGTTCCATGACGTGACCATGGCGGAGACGCTGGCCTGGATTGATGATCTGATTGCTTCGAGGCGGGCGGCCTATTTCGTGACGGCCAACCTGGATTTCGCGGCCCAAGCCAGCCGCGATGTGGAGTTGCAGAGGATTCTGGTAGAAGCCGAGTTGGTCTTGTGTGATGGCACGCCGTTGGTGTGGGCGTCGCGTTTGGCCGGCAAACCGCTGCGCGAGCGGGCGGCGGGGTCGGACCTCGTGCCCCGGTTAGCGGCTCACGCCGAGGAACGGGGCTACAAGATTTTTTTGCTGGGAGGAGAGCCGGCCATTCTCGAACAGGCGGCGGAGAATCTCGGCAAAAAGCATCCGAAGCTTCCCCCTGTGAAATGCTATTCGCCCCCGTTCGCCAGTTTGCTCGACCTCGACCATGCCGGGATTCTTGAGCGGCTGGAGGAGGCGAGGCCGGACATCTTGCTGGTGGCCTTTGGATGCCCCAAGCAGGAGAAATGGATCTCCATGCATTACCGGGCACTCGGCATTCCGTGCAGCATCGGGGTCGGTGCCACGGTGGATTTCCTGGCCGGAAAAGTTTCCCGTGCCCCGGCCTGGATGGCGAAATCCGGTCTCGAATGGGTCTTTCGTCTTTCCCAGGAACCCAAACGCCTCTTCGGGAGATACTGGAACGACATTTGTTTTCTAATCAGTCAGAGCTGGAATGAACTTCATGTCGCGCGCGCGACCCGGGCCCTGCCGGTGCCGAAGGCCATCGGAACGGCGGCGGAACCGGGCTTGGAAGTGCTGGCCTGGAACGGAGTCGTAGCGGCTGACGGGCTGGATCAACTGTCCAAACCGTCGATGAAAATACCTTTCGTAATTGACCTGTCCGGGGTCAGCAGGGTGGACAGCCGCGCGCTGGGCATGATGCTGCGCTTGATCCGGGAGTCGTGGATTTCCGGATTGGGCGGTTGTTTTTTGGCGCCATCCGTCGCGGTGCAAAAGGTTGTTGCCGTCACCCAACTCGGGCGGATTCTGCCCATGGCGGCGACAATCGAAGAAGCCCGGCTCTTGTTGGCCCGCGAAGCCGCGGCTCTTCGTCTGCCGGTGCATCTGGAAGAAGAAGGCCTGATCGCATCCTTCAAGTTTCCCTCCCGGGTGACGGCGGAGAACGTCGAAAACCTGGGGCAGGCCATCAAACAAAGCTGGGAGGAACTTCCCCGCGCCCGGCGCATTGCGGTGGACTTTGCGGAGACACGTTTCATCGACAGTTCCGGCCTTGGTCTGCTTTTGCGGATTCAGCGCATGGCGGCGCAAAGACCGGAAGGGCGGATGGAGATTTTACACCTCCACGACAACATCCTCAACGTCATTCGCGTGGCCCAATTGGAGCATCTTCTTCTTCCCTCCGGGCGATGAAAGTCGGCCTCTCCGTCTCAGTCATCCAACGCGGGAAGTCCGGAGTGGCGACCTATGTGGGCGGTCTGCTCAAGGGCATGGCGGCAATCGGTTGGCCGGTGGAGATCACGCTCTTCGGACTGGACGAGGACCGCGAGTGGTTCGCCCCCTGGCTGACGCATTGCGAGTGGGTGGGCGTGCCGGAACAGGTCCGTCCTGCGGTCAAAAACATTTTCTGGCATCAAACCGCTCTGCCCGGATTGCTGCGGCGTCAGGGCTGCGACGTGCTCCACATTCCCAGTTACCGAAGGATTGTGGCGGCACCGGGAATTCCGCAGGTGGTGACCATCCACGATCTGGCGCCCTTCCGGCTGGCGGGAAAGTATGACCGCCTCCGCATGTTCTATGGGAGACAGGTGGTCAAGCGCCTGGCCCGGCGGGCCACGGAGGTGACCGCGGTGAGTGAGGCCACCGCTGCGGATATCCGCGAGTTTTTTGACATCCCGCCCGAACGGCTTTCCGTCATTTACAATGGCATCGAACACGGGCGGTTTTTTTCACTGCCGCCCGAGGAGGTTAGACGTCGTTTGCCCGTCACCGCGGACTGGAAAGAGCCGTGGTGGATTTACGTGGCCCGTCTGGAGTATCCCGGCAAAAACCACTTGCGCCTGTTGAGTGCATTCGAAGCCGTCTGCGCGGCAGATCCGTCGTCGGCGGCCCGGCTGGTTCTGGCCGGCGCCGACTGGCATGGAGCCGGTGAAATCCACCAGGCCATTGCCTCCTCACCCGTGCGCGACCGGATTCATTGTGCGGGTTTTGTGCCGGACGAGGATTTGCCAGCCTGGTATTCCGGGGCGAGAGCCTTGGTTTTTCCTTCGTTGTTCGAGGGATTCGGACTGCCCCCGCTGGAGGCCATGGCCTGCGGGTGCCCGGTGCTGAGTTCTGATCGCGGATCCCTGCTGGAAGTCACCGGCGGTGCCGCAGAAATCTTCGACCCGGAAAACACCGGAGCTATCGCCGCAGCCATGCAAAACCTTCTGGCCTCCGCCGATCACCAGAACGCTTTGCGGCAGGCCGGACTAGCCCGGGCCGGCCGGTTTCGTTGGGAAAGCTGTGCAAAAGAGACCGCAACCCTCTATGATCTGGCCGTCGGAAAACCCAACCCGCGAAATCCTTGACTGAACCATGGAGTCCCATCTGGAACATTTCGGCCTGAAAGAGCGGCCCTTCGAGATCGTGACCGATCCGCGTTTTTATTACGCGAGCCGGGAACACCGCGAAGCCATGGCCCGTCTCACCTATCTGGTCGACCAGCAGTCCATGTATTTCGGAATGCTCACGGGAGAAATCGGAAGCGGGAAATCGATCACCCGCAAAGTCTTCACCTCCCAGATTGATTGGCAGCGCCACTATGTCGTCGAATTTGAAAATTCCGGATTTTCTTTTGCGGAGTTGATGATCCAACTGCTGGTGAAATCCGGTCACAACCGGCGGGATTTTCAGGACCCTCCCGGACTCGGCCGCATCTTTGAGATGGTGACCGCCCTGATCACCGAACTCCATCGCGTGCAACGCCGTCAGTTGGTCTTGATTCTGGATGAAGCCCAGGACCTCACGGAAGAAAATCTCCTGCTGCTCAAACGGCTGTCCAATTTGAACGGGGAGATCGAGGGAGCGCTCACGATCATTCTCATCGGCCAGCCCGAGTTGCGCGATTTGGTGGCGGGTCTTCCGCCGTTGGATCAACGCATCAGCCTGAGATTTCATCTGCCGAATCTGGCGGCGGATGAAGTGTCTTCCTATCTCTCGTATCGACTCCGGGTGTCGGGTCATGCCACCGGCTCGATCTTTGGGGGGGATGCGGCCGATCTGATTCACCGCGCCAGCCGGGGAGTGCCGCGGGAGATCAATCGCCTGGCCAAATTGTCGTTGGAGGCCGCCGCCGTGGCCAAGCACCCTTCGGTGGATGTTCCGCGGGTGGATTCCGTGGTGGAGGACCTTCGCCGCCACCAAACCCTTCCCTCCGTTTTTTCATCACGACCGTGAACGAGCCGGATCCCCTGCGTTTGAGTGAGTGGCCCGCTCCCGGAGCGACTCCTCCCCCGCCGCCGGTGCGCCCGCCGTCCGGCCTTCCGCTCGGCGATCTGGTCAAGGACGTTCCCGAAAAGCCCGCCCCGCAGAAAGCTCCGAACGACGTACTTGCTCCGCCCGCCCCCGGAGCCAAACCCGCTGCGGCGTTTGTGCCGTCTCCCACGGTTTTTCACGGTTTCGACCTCATGCGCCTGCCGGTGGCTTTTTGGAGAAGGTGGTGGATTCCCTCCGCTCTCGGCCTGGTCGGAATCGTTCTTGGCCTGCTGGCCGGGCTCAAAGTCTTTGAAGTCAGTTCCATCGTTTCGGTCAGGCTCATGGCGCGCAGCCCGCAGAGTTTTGCGGTGAGCACGTCGTCGTATGTTCCGAGCCAACTGCAGGGAGCGACCCTTCTGGGAGCGCTGGCATCTCCCCAGGTAGCCAGGGAAGTGGCGGGCAAGTTTGAAGGGGGAAGAAGTCCCGGAGAACTTCAGTCTATGGTCTCCATCGAAGAAATCCGCAAAACGGATTTCGTAGATATTGTGGTGTCGACGCCCTTTGGCGCGGAGGAAACCGCGGCCCTCGCAACCCTCTGGGCGGAGGAAGCGCTCGGCTTCACCAGCCGCCTCCAATCGAATGAAAGTGCCGAAATGAAATCGTATCTTCAGGAACAACTTCAACGCACGGACAGGGAGTTGGAGGAGGTCAACAAACGCATCGTGGCCATGCGGGAGCAAGCCGGAGTGGTCGATGCGGAAAAGGAGATCGATGCCTACTTGAAATCTTTGGCGGATTTGGATTTAAAATACGAGACTGCCCGGATCGATCTGGAGGCCCTGGAACTTCAGTTAACCTCGCTGCGCAAAGAAATCCGCAAGCACAGTCCGAGTTTCGAGGAATTGAAAACCGAGGAAGCGAAGCTGGCGGAACTGGCCGAGTACTACACCGATCAGAACCCAGTCTATCAGGAGGCGCTGAACCGGGTGGAGGCCCTGCGCAAGAGGGTGAAGGACGAGATCGATTCGCAGCAGGCCGCGCTGTCCGAGTTCACCGGCACCTACGTCGGCAATGCCCTCTATTTGCAAATCCTGGAGCTCGAGTCCAAGCGGGAGAACCTCACTTTGCAGCAGAAGCAAATGCAGACCATGCGGGAGACGGCCCGGGCCAAGCTCAAGGATTTGCCGGAAATGGCCATGGTCGCGGGACCGCTGCTGGAGAGCGCGCAAACGCTGCGCACCGCACGGGATGCACTTCTCAACCGGCTGCAGGAAGTGGCCGTGTTTCAGGAAGTGGCCCCCGGCTACTACCGGATGTTCAAAGCGCCCACCGCCAGAGACGTCGCGGTGGGCTCGCGCCGCAACAAACTCATTCTCGCCGCGGCGGGACTGGGTCTGCTCTTTTTCGGAATCGGACTTCTGGCGGTGGCCGGCCTGGAATACCTGGACCCGACAGTCCGCACGCCCGCCGAGGCGGAAGTGGCCCTGCAATGCCGGAGCCTGGCCCGGATTCCCCCACCCTCCCCGCGAAAGAAATCCTCCGGCATTCCTCCGCAAGAATTGTGGGCCGGGGTGATCGGCGCGCTGTCCTCCGGGCGGACCCGGGCATTCTGGGCTCCGGTGGCGACTCCGTCAGCCGCCGCGTTTTGGCATGCACTTTTGGAAGGAGGACGCAGCATGGGGATCCGGATTCTCATCGTCCACCTCGCCGGTGATCTCCCCGCCCCGCTCGCGGAGTTGCCGCGCATCGCCCCGCACCAACTGCAAAATCCTCCCCCCGGCGAGCCGGTGGTTCTGCTCGAAACTCCCGCCGCTCCCTCCGGAGTTCAATCCAATGATTTGGTGGAAAAGATCCGCGCCGCCGCAACTTCGTATCAGGAAATCTGGATCGAAACCTCCGGCTTGGCGCGTGAGCCGGTGGCGGGAATCCTGCGGGAGTTTCCGGAAACCATCGTGCTTTGCGCTCTCGGCACGTCAGACCGCAAATTCTGGAACACCCAGCGCACGCTGTTCACCGTTCACAAACCCCTGCGCGGGGTCGTTTCGATCGGTTAAGTCAAGGAAATGAACCGGTATCCGCTGCGGGTTTTTCTGGCCATTGCGTTGGGAGTTTTCGGGTTTTCCCAGATTGCGTCCCGTGGTCAGGAAAAGGCGGCAGAGGTGGGTCCTGGCTATGGCGAGATGCCCTACCGCCTCGGCGCCGGCGACGTGATCTCGATTCAGTTTTATGGCATGCCCGATTTGACCCGTCCGGAGGTCACCGTGGCCCCGGACGGAACCATATCGTATCTCTCGGCCACCGGTATCAACGTGCGCGGGAAAACTCTCAGCGAAACACGTGCCGAGATCGAATCGCGACTGACCGGATTCTACCGCAAACCGCGCATCATCGTCACCCCGATCAGCCTGGTCAGCAAAAGCTACACCATCATGGGCATGGTCAAACTGGCCGGCATCTTTCCCATGGATCAGCCCCTCACCTTGATTGAGGCGCTTTCCCGTTCGGGCGGGACGATCTCGGGATTGTTTGACCGCCGGTATGTGGACCTCGCCGATCTGGAGCGCAGTTTCATCATCCGCGAGGGCAAGCGCCTGCCCATCAATTTCCGCAAACTCATGCTGGATGGGGATATGACCCAAAACATCCCGCTGGCGCCCGGGGATTACATTCAAATCGCATCAGCCCTGGCCAATGATTACTACGTTCTGGGCGCGGTGAAAAAACCCGGACGCGAAGGATTCACCGAGGGCGCTTCGGTGATGGCCGCGATTGCCAAGCGTCTGGGATTCCAGGATACCGCCTACCGCGAACACGTCCTCATCGTTCGCGGCAGCATGAGCGATCCCAAGGTGATCGTGGTCAACACGGACGCCATCCTCAAGGGCGGCAAGAAGGATGTTCCGTTGGAACCCAAGGACATCGTGTATGTCAGCAACCGCCCGTGGTACAAAGCGGAGGAAGTTCTCGATTCCGCCGTCGCGGTGTTTTTGCAGGCATCGGTGGCGGCCTGGACCGGTGCCAACGCCCCGGTTTTGTTTGAAAAGGCCGTGCTCCCGTACACCCCATACAACAAGACGCCTCCAGGGAGCGCTGCGCCATGAGGACAAGCCCATTCGTACAAGCCATCTTGCTTGTTGCCCTCTTCCTTTTATCGGCCTGCGTGATGGGGCCACGTCCTTCGGTCCGCTTCGATCCGCGGGCCAAACTGGGAAACGCCGAGACCCAAACGGTGGATCGGCGTGCGTCCTTGAGCGACGATCTCCGCCAGCCCGAGGGACCCTATCTGTTAGGGGCGGGTGACCAGATTGTGATCTATCGGCTCAATGCCCGCAGCACGGATCCCAACGCCAGTCTGAAGACTTTTGTGATGCCGGACGGAATGCTGTATTACGACCTGGCTCCGCCGGTGCAGGCCCGGGGGAAAACGGTCACGGAACTTTCCAAGATTCTGACCGAGGCGCTGCGGCCCTTTTACAAACGCCCCGATGTGAGCGTGTCGCTTCACGCGGCCAAGAGCCGCCGGTATTCGGTTCTGGGCAAGGTGTACAGTCCCAATATTTATCCCCTGAATCAACCGACCACGCTGTTGGATGCGATCGCGCGCGCCGGAGGCCTGGAGTTGGCCGGCGGGACCGGAACCACCGAGGAGCTGGCCGATCTCTCGCGAAGCATCCTCGTGCGCAATGGCAAGATGCTCCCCATCGATTTCGAGGCGTTGGTGCGTCAGGGCGATCTGCGATACAATGTCTATCTCCGGGATCAGGACTTCATTTTTCTGCCGCCCAAGAGCACGAAAGAGATTCTGGTCCTGGGACATGTCGGAGTGCCGAAAGCCGTCGGTTGGCGTGAGGGCATGGGGCTGGTCGGCGCCATTGCCGAGGTTCAAGGCGTAAGGGAAGGCGCCTATGTGCAGCGTGTGCTGCTGGTGCGGGGCAGCTACTCGCAACCCAAGGTCGCCATCCTGAATTTCGATTCGATCGTCAAAGGCAAACATACCGACGTGGCCGTGCTGCCGGGCGATATCATCTGGGTTCCCCGCAGTCCCTGGGACCGCATCGACCGCTACATTGACATCGTGATTGGAACGGCGACTGAGACGGTTGCGGCCAATGAAGGTTTGCGCTTGGTCGAAGGGGAGGATTCGGTGGGTATCACTATTCAAACGGATGCGACCCAAGGCCAGCCTGAACCCGCTCCCAATATCGTCGTGCCGTAGCTTCTCATGGCGGAGCTCAAATACCTGATCTTTTTCCTAGCCCTCTGTGTGGGCGTGCCCGCCGGAATCTACTTCGCGAACAAATCACCGCTGATCGAGAAGCTTGTCCTCATCTTTCTGGTGTTGAGCACGGTCATTCCCGACGACACCTCGATCAATTTTTTCTCGAGGGAATTCTATTTCGCCCTGACCAAGGGAATTGAAATCAGCCTCGGCGACCTCAGCGCCCTTGTTGTGTTGGGCGTGATCCTCATTCAGCGCAAGGAGTATGCCGCCCCCGGCATCCCCCCGCTAAGTCTGTTCTTTCTGCTGATCCTCGGAGTCAGCGTGATCTCGTGGATCACGGCTCCGGGCAGTATTCCTGTTCCCCAAGCGGCGCAGGAACATCCCTTTCTCCTGCCCTACAACACTTTTGAAACGAAGCTGTATCCGATTTTTGAAACCAGCAAATGGCTCCGGGGATTTCTGTTGTTTCTGGCGATCTATTACTACGTGCGAAAACCCGGGAACCTCGACACCGTGGTGCTCGCAGTCTGCATTGCCACTCTGTATCTGGGCTTTGTTGTCCTGAGCGACCGTTACATCCACCATATCCACCGGGTCAAAGGCACGCTCCCCCATCCCAATTCGCTGGCAACCTACATGGCCATGTGTGGCACGTTTTTGTTTTGCATTCTGCTCAACGAAAACCGGTGGCCGCGAATTGCCATGCTGGCCACCGCCATTGGCCTCGCTGGATTGAGCGTGGTTATGACCATTTCGCGCGGCGGACTGGCCGCCATGATCCTGGGATTCGGCCTCTCGTTTCTCCTTCTGGGCTGGCGGAATATCTCCATCAAGAATGCTGTGATCGTGAGCCTCGGGGCCCTGGCCGGGCTGGTTGTCCTCATCGCGGCGGCCGACACCCTCCTTGAGCGTTTTATGGGAGAACAGGACGCCGCCGGCGATCTGGAATACCGGATGTATTACAACAACCAGGCCAAGCTTATGGCCTCGGAACGCCTGTTCGGTGTCGGACCCGGAAATTTCTCGGCTCTGTCATGGGATCGCTACGCCGGCATGGTGGATCCGGACAACCCGCCCGGAACGCCCGCCCATAACATCTGGTTCCTCACCCTCGGGGAAACCGGCTATCCCGGGCTTGTCATCTTTTTGGGGTTGTGGCTCCGCTTCTTCCTCATGGCGGCGCCTCTCATACTCTGGCGGCTAACGGGCATGGAACTCGCGGCCGTGACCGGCGCAACGCTCCTCTGTTTTGTGTGCCATGTGCAGGCCATGGTCCAACTCTCGTTCCGGCAGACTCCGATCTTCTTCATGTTAATGATTTCCCTCGCCATCGTCGCCGCGCTGGGAGAAAACTGGCGTCGCGCCCAAGAGGTGCAGAAAGCGGTTCAGGAGCCCCTTCCCGCATGAGCCGGTCCAAGGATTCAGCCGAAGTCAACTTCTCGCGTCAGTCGATGCAAGCGGTGCCATGGATTCTTGGATCCAAAGTGCTCCTCTTTTTCGCCTACTTCGGGATCTCCGTTCTGATTGTTCGCGGTCTGGGCAAAGAGCAATACGGCGTCTTCGCGCTCTGCAAAAACTTTGCCGACCTTTTGATGATTTTGTGCGGGCTGGGAATGAACGCGGTGATTCTGCGGTTCGTGCCCGAGTTGATCGTAAATCAGAACCGGGCCGGGCTTCTCCGGCTGCTCTGGAAAACCGCGGCAATTCAATTGATTCTGACCCTTCTGGCCATCGGGGTGATCACGCCGATGACTCCGTTGTTCGACCGGTGGTTTGGCGTTTCCTTCGGACCCCTGCTTTTTCTGACCGCGGTTTCCGTGGGATTCGTGCTGGCGAAGTCCTGGTACAACGACGTGTTGACCAGCCTTTTTCTCGGACGGTGGGTGGCGGTCTTCTCGCTGGTGCAGGGGATTTCCTGGGTCCTTCTTCTAGGGTGGTTGGTCTGGCGCAGGGACGCGACGGTGTTCTGGGTCATCGTGGTCGAGCTCATCTCCATCGGGCTGGCCGGATTGCTGGCCATGGGGGTGTTGGTTCGCTATCTCAAATCCCTGCGGTGGAAGTCCCCCTTGCAGGGCATCGGACGCTCACGGGCGCTGAGCATGGGCCTGGCCACCTGGGGTGGAAGTATCGGGCGGGCTTTCATGATGAAGTACACCGAGACATTTTTTCTCGGCCTCTATTTCGGACCGGCGGCGGTTGCTATTTACGACCTTGGTTTTTCGTCAACCATGCTGGTCATCACGTTCATCCCGATGGCGCTCCAAACCATTTTTTCCAGCGGATTGGCCGAAGCCTTCGTCAAAGATCCGGCCTGCCTGCCGCGATTGGTCAGTTCGCTTTACAAGGTGCTGATCCTCTTTTCGGTGCCTGTGGCGGCCTTCGGGGTATTCTTTTCCCCGGCGGCGGTGGTGCTTTTCTACGGTCAGGAAATGGCGGGAGCGGGATGGGTCGCCTCCAGCTTTTGTGCGATCCATTTGCTCCCCTTGATTGCCATTCCACTTTCCATGGCCATCGGGGCAATGGAGAAGGTCAAAGACTTCCTGCCGCTTCTCTACTTCCGGGTTGGCGTCAATCTCCTCCTCGACTGGTTGTTGATTCCGCGATTCGGAATCCCGGGCGCGCTGGGGGCTGTTGTGCTGACGTTTGTGCTGACCTTCCCCCTCCGATTGGGTCTGATTCGTTCGCTGTTGGGGGGATTCCATTTTCCCGTCGCCTTTTTCATCCGCTTCGCGGTGGTCTGTCCCCTGCTCGCGGCCGTGGCCTGGTGGTTCATTCCGCATCAGACCATTCCAAGTCTTTTCCTGGCGGCGGGTGCCTATGCGGTTGCATTCTTCGCCCTCCTGCGTTTTGCCCCACTGCTCCAACACAAGGACGTTCAGGAATTTCGCAGTTTGAATTTTCCAAAACTCAACCGCCTGCTTGATCTCCTTACCGGCAAAGCCACATGAAAATTCTCTTGGGAGGCGTTCCCTTCGGCCGCAACAATATCGGTGATGAGGCCATTCTGGCCTGCGTCGTCAAAATTGTCCGTGAAGCGGCCCCCGGAGCCGAACTCACGGTCAGCACCGACGACCCGGCCACGGCGGGCCGCCTTGGCGTGAACGTGTGTCCGCTGTTTGGTTTCGATGTGATCCCCTATTCGGAAGAGGAAATGCGGGCGGTGATGGGGCGGCATGACGTTTACATCTGGTCGGGCGCGACCGGGCTTTCCGATTACCCGGACCGGGCCTGCGAATTGCTCGCGGCCGCGCGGCAGGCCCATTGCCGGCGCATTGTTTGGAATGTGGGCATGAACACGGAACTCAATCCCGCAAAATATAAACTCCGCGGGAAACGTCTGGCCGTGGCTGCTCTGGCCGACCGCGTGTCCGCTGGTTTGTTTTCCGTGCAGTCCCGCCTGGAAGACAAAATGGAAGCAGCCGCGCGGGCCGGGCTGAAGCAGGAGTTGATGGATTGTCGTTTGGTGGTGACCCGCGATCCGGAGAGTGCCCGCGAAGTGGCACGCTGCGGACTTCCCGCCAGCCGCGTGGTGGTCGGAGCGGATTCCGCCCTCATCCAGGATGCGACTCCCTGGCCGCTGGAATCGTTAAACCCGGCAGACATTCTGCGACTTGAAAAGCCAGGGATTCGACGCGTCGCCTTGTGCGTGAGTGCGCAACGGGAAATCACCCGTTGGCCCGAACTTGTCAGCACCTTGGATCGCATTCTGGAATTGCCAAATGTCGAACTTGTCGGTCTCCCCATGAACCCGATCACCGATCTGGAGATCCTGCTTCGCCTGCAAAAAGCGGTTAAAAATCCGGAAGCCTTTCACGTGATTGCCGGTGTCACGGAACCGGCTGACATCACCGCCCTGGCGGCGCGCATGGATGTGATTATCAGCAGCCGCCTTCATTTGCTGATCCTCGGCTCGATTCATCACGTGCCGCTGATAGGAATCAGCCGGGGTTCCAAGGTGGACAATTTTCTGGAGCCGTTCGGCGTGAAAGCCGTCGGGTCGGTGGAGAGCTGTGACTTCGGGGCGTTGGTGCGGGAGACCAACCGCCTGTTGAATGAGGGCCAAGCGTTTCGGGAATTGAGTCAGACGGTTCGAGCCGGGTTGCTTGAACGTTTGGATCGCGCCCGGGCTCTGTTGCGGGCGGAACTGGCATCATGAACCCTCCCTTCCGGCGCATTGTTCATGTGATGCGGCGGTTTGTGCCGGCCAAATGGGGCGGCACGGAAAGCGTGGTCTTTCATCTGGCGCGGGAGTTTTCGCGCCTGGGAATCGAGAGTCCGATCTACGCGACGGCCATGTTTTCCCAGCCCGGAAAAGAGACCTTCCGCGGCGTGGAAATTCATCGATTCCGCTATTCGCTTCCGTGGTGGGGATTGGACCCCGCTGGCCGTCAGGCGCTCGAACTCAAGGGCGGAAACCCACTCTCGCTCTCTATGTTGCAAGCCTTGATGAAGGACCGCCAGGCTTCGCTGATCCATGCCCATGTGCAACACCGGCTGGGCGGCACGGCGAGGTTCGCGGCGAGGCATTTGCAGATTCCCTACGTCGTTTCCATCCACGGCGGACACCACACCCTGCCTGGGGAACAAACCGCCCGGATGCTGGCACCGACCCGCGGCAAGCTCGAATGGGGCCGTCTGGCAGGAATGGCCCTGGGGTCCCGGCGGACCCTGGAGGATGCCGGAGCGATATTCTGTGTCGGGCAGGATGAATATGAGGCCATGCAAAAGGAACGTCCGAACCAGGCCGTGCACTATCAACCCAATGGCGTGGATCTGCCCCGCTTCCGCGATGCCGACCGCGCGGACTTTTTGGAGAAGTTCCCTCACCTTCATGGCAAAAAGATCATCCTGTGCGTCTCGCGGGTGGATCCGCAGAAGAACCAACTCCTGCTTGTTCGCGCCTTTGCCGCCATTGCCGGCACGCTGCCCAACCACCACCTTGTCTTGATTGGCGCCGAAGTGGACGAGGACTACGGAAGGCGTTTGCGGACGGAGATTTCCGCCCTGCCGGATCGGGTGACGTGGATTCCCGGGTTACCCCCCGACGACCCCGCGCTGCCCGGCGCGTTCCGCGCTGCTGAAATTTTTGCCTTGTCGAGTTGCCACGAACCCTTCGGCATTGTGATCCTGGAAGCGTGGGCGGCCTCACTTCCGGTGGTGGCCACGCGGGTGGGAGGAATTCCCGGCTTCACCACTCCAGAGGAAAACATTTTACTTGTGAACGATGGCGATGCTCCCGCGTTGTCCGCGGCGCTCCTTCGTCTGGCCCAGGACCCCGGCCTGTCCCGCCACATGGCAGAAAATGGGGCGCGCCTCGCGGCCGAACGGTATGACTGGCCGGCCATCGCGAAGAATCTCCTCTCCCTCTATCCGCAAAGCCCGCACCCATGAGCACCTGTATTGCCATCATCATGCGCTCCAAGAATGAGATGCCGCATGCCCGCAAAGCACTTGCCGGCTTGCGTAGTCAACGCCGGACGGATTGGAAACTTTATGCCGTGGACTCCGGATCCACCGATGGCACGTTGGAGGAGATCCAGGCCTTTCCCCCCGACGAAATGGTTCAGATCGCACCATCCGATTACGAACCCGGACCGGTCCTGAACCGCATGGTCGCGCTAACCACCGAGCCGCTCATCGTTTTGTTGAACGCCGATGCGATTCCCCTCGATGAGTTCTGGCTGGAAAAACTTGTGGCACCAGTGGAAGCCGGGGAAGCCGAGGCCAGCATGAGTGTTCAGGTGGCAAGGCCGGACGCGGACTTTGTCGTGGCCTATGACTACGCCCGCGCCTACGACCCGAAGAATCTCAAAGCGGAGAACCAGGATTTCTTTTCCGCGGTAGCCTGTTGTTTCCGCCGGGGGCTTTGGGAGAAACATCCCTTCAAAGACAAGGGGTACTCGGAAGATCTCGCATGGTCGCGGGAATGCCAGAAAGATGGGGCCCGCTTCCGGCTGGTGGTCGATTCCCGCGTCGAACACTCCCACAACTTCACGATCGCGGGACTGTTCAAAAAGCGGTACCGTCATGGCCGCGCCTATGTGGATATTTTCGGTTCCAAGCCCGAGCCGGTCCGGCAAACTCTGCAATGCCTCAAGGAAATGATCCGTGACTTTCTGCACGCGGTCCGCAAGGGACGACTGGACACGATTCCCTTTAACCTCGCCCACCGCTACACCATTTACCGCGCCCTGTTTCTGGGCATGCGCGATGAACACAAGGAGAGGAACCTGTCGTGAAAACTCTCGGGCTCTTTGTCTTTATTGATGCCCTGGGCTGGGAAGTCCTGCGCCGCCATCCGGATTTTCTGGCCGGCGTTGCGCCGGAGCGGAAGCCGCTCGAAACGATCCTCGGATATTCCTCGGCCTGCGATCCTTCCATTATCTCCGGCCTGACCCCTGCGCAGCACAAACTCTGGTCGTCGTATTACTATCTGCCGGACGGTAACTCGCCGTTCGCCTGGACCCGCATTTTCGGATTCCTCCCCCGCGCCGTAACCAGCCGCGCCCGGGTCCGGCATTACCTCTCCAAACTGGTGAAAAAAGTGTGCGGCATCCGCGGTTACTTCCAGCTCTACAATGTGCCGTTCGACCTGCTGCCCCTCTTTCACTACGCGGAGTGGAAGCGCATTTGGGAACTCGATGGATTGCCTGTAGGCACATCGATCTTCGATATGATGTCCGCTGCCGGCCAGAAATGGTATGTCCACGACAGCGGGAAAAATGATGAAGGCAAGCTGGCGGATCTTCACATCGCTCTTTCTCAAGGGGAGATCTCCCTGGCCTACATTTCCCTGGGAAAACTGGATGCTCTCATGCACGCGGAGGGAACGCAAAGTGCGCGGGTCGGCAAGTTACTGGCCTGGTATGACGGCCAGATTCGGGAGTTAATGGACGCCGCGCGGCGCTCCTACGATGACGTGCGCCTCTACGTCTTCACCGATCACGGCATGCACGATATTCACACCGGGTATGACCTGCAAAAGGATGTCGAAACGCTCGGGCTCACGTTCGGGAAGGACTACGTGGCCTTTTATGATTCCACCATGGGCCGCTTCTGGAGCCTCAATCCGCAGGCCAAAGCCCGACTCGAATCCCTCCTCCGCCATCACTCCATGGGACGCATCCTCTACGACGACGAACTTCGCAGTCTGGGAGTCTATTTTCCGGATGCCCAATATGGGGACATCATTTTCCTGATGAATTCCGGCGTGCAAATCGCGCCGAGCTTCATGGGCCGGAAAGCCATCGCCGGCATGCATGGTTTTCATCCATCGGATCCGGATTCGAAAGCCATGATCTGCAGTAATCAGCCGCTGCCGCCGTCGCTCACGAACATCCAGCAAATCTTCGGGTTGATGTGTACCGCCACCGGAATCCAACCACCACCCGAGCGCTCGGTTCCGCGGGAGAGAGACCCCCGGCCATGAGTGCCCCGCAACCAGACTTTCCCATGATCGATGCAGAACGTTTTCTTGAAAACATGGGCGGCGACGCGGCGCTCTGTGTGACGATCATTGAAACGGGCCTGAAGGAAGGAGACGGTCAGATCGCCCACATCCGGAATCTGACCGGGGATTCGGACGATGAAGCCACCCGGCGGGTTCTGCACAGTTTGCGAGGGGGCTCGGGGACTTTCGAGGCTTCGTCCTTTGTCAGGCTTTTGCAAGCGATGGAATCCGTCTGCGAGGTCCACGGAGTCAAATCCATCCTGCCCCACCTCGCCGCATTTGAAGCCGGGGCCCTCGCGTACCGGGAAGGCCTGCTTCGTCTGTTGGAAGAGATGCGGACCCGGCTATGAAGCCCTTCCTGGTGGCCATCGCCGGCCCATCGGGCAGTGGCAAAAGCCACCTGGCCCGGGCCTTGCATGGTCGCATCGGATCGGAGTCCTGCGCGCTGATTTCCCTCGATTCGTATTACAAAGATTTGTCGCATCTTCCGATGGCGGAAAGGGAATCGGTCAACTTTGACCATCCCTCGGCCATGGACACCGAAAGGCTGGCCGCCGACCTGGGCCGCCTTTCTTCCGGCCAGCCGGCACGGATCCCGGTGTATGATTTCGCTTCGCACACCCGTTCCCCTGAGGAAGTCGTGGTGGAGCCAAAACCCATCCTTATTATCGAAGGCCTTTTTGCCCTTGCGATGGAACCGGCTTCCTCTCCGTTTGGTCTCAGAATCTATGTGGAAACCGATGTGGAAACCTGTCTGGCCCGGCGACTGGCCCGCGATGTAACGGAACGGGGACGGGATGAAGCCAGTGTTCGCGAGGCCTT
>JBMOHI010000004.1:0-21551 GCA_049317925.1 Terrimicrobiaceae bacterium | reverse complement strand
CAAGGCCCGCGAATAACGCGCCAACTGGCCGCGTAGATCGAAGGTATAGGAATTGAGAATGGCCCGCCCAATTCCGTGCGGATCGCCGGAAAGGAAAAGCCCCATCGCCAGATAAATCTCGCGTAGGGAGAGATTGCGCGCCTCGGTCTCGTTGGGGTCTCCATTCGCGCCGGTTCGGACCGCGTCGAGACTCTGCAAAACATGGCCCTGCAGTTCCGGCTTGCCCAGCAGGTGTTCCAAGGCCGCCGCCAGCCGGGGATCGGGCAACATGGCCGCTGCCAGGGCAACAGCTCGACAGTGGGAAAACTCGGCCTTTTCATCCAGTTGGCCGATCTTTACTTCGATCACTTCGATGGCTTCGGGACTCCGCGTTTTTCCCAAGGCAATAACCACCGAATCGAGCCAGCTCATGCTGCGGCCGAATTGTCCCATCCCGCGATAGTTCCATCCTTCGTCCCAAAGTGACGAAGAGACAATGTCCTTCAAGAGCGGAGCGGCGGCGGACTCTCCCAACATGCCAAGAATGCGGGCGGCATCATTGCGACGTTGACGATGGGAGTCATTCGCCATCACGTCGAGCAATGGCTCGCGGCTCTCTGCAGAATGGGCCAACAAAATGGCAATATTCATGAGCTCTCCCAAATCCCGTCCGACCGTTTCCCGCACCGCATCGCGACTCATCGGAAAAGAGTCTTCCTGCACCAGGATCCCGGGCTCGAGAATCTGAGCGGCGACGAGTTCACGCTGCAGGGCACGGATATCGAGATCCCGAAGGGCCACTCCACTGTCGGCGGACTTGGCGGCGGCCAAACCCGCCACATATCCCTGATTTTGCACATCCGCCTGCATACGCAGCAGCGGGAGCGCATCACGATGGGCGCTCATCCCAAGGCCGGTCACGATGACCCCATCGATTCCCTGTGGCAGCATGCAGCGGAAAGGCACATTGGCACGGATCGGTTCGTGGTCGGGGGGGGCCATCATAAACACCGGATGGATGGTGAAGCCGTGGGTGTCGAAGTTGCTGCAGGCCACAAAAACGGTGTCGGGAAAAGTCCGCTGGGCAAGAATATCGAGCGGCGAAACTTCCAGTTCACCGACAATCTGGCGCCGTTCCCGTGAGTTCACCATCGAAACCGTGTCAAAATCGTGAGGATATTTTGCCCGGGCGTGGACGAACGCACTGGTCACACCGACGGGATCTGCATCGTCGATGAAGGTGTGGTCGGAGTTTTGATAACCCGAGTCGGGATGGGACCGCGACGACATACCGGCCCCCTGCACGGCAACATGCTGGGCGCCGATCACCCGGCAGGGCGCACCCGCCGCTGCCGCAATATCCGAGTTCCCGGTGGCATCGACCACACTTCCGCAGGCCACAAGCCCACTGCCAAACGGGGTCGAAACAAGCAGCCCGACCACGTGTTTGCCTTCCATTTTGACCCCAAAGGCAAAACTTCCCAACCACGCCCGCCCTCCCGCTTCCTGAAGCATTCGGTGGTAAACCTGGGATTTCACCGCGGGCTTCCAAGAGGCCCCATCCTTAGAGCGGCTCCAGGAATCGACCCGATTGACCTCCTCGTTCAATTCCGCTGTGAAGCCGACCCGGTTGCCAAACCAGTAGGAACTGATCAGACCGAGCGTTCCCACTCCTCCAAGTCCGTGTTGCATCTCCAAAACGAGAGTAGAGGCCCCGGATCTCGCGGCAGCAATCCCCGCGGGAGCGCCCCCAGTGCCGCCTCCGGACACCACCACGTCGAAGGACTCAAGCGCGGGAAAGGCCCAATCATCAAGGGTGAGAATCTGCCGTTCGCCCCGAAGGAAAACTTCTGCATAACGAAAATCGCCGGTTTGCGATCCGCTCTTCTGCACATGCAGGCTCGTCGCCACCGCACCTGACGGGACCGTCGCCGCCACTTCTCTCCCAAGGTGCCGGCCCAGTCCAATCGCGCGCGCGGGATTACGAAAATCCTCCAGCCCTGCGGCGGAAAGCGGAAGCATGCCACTCAACATCCAAAGGCCGTCGGAGGCCCGGAGCATCGCGGAATCCAATTCGGTCAAACTGTCCTTCAAGCCTGAGGTCGTCCCGAGGAACTCAAGGGGCGAATCCACCAAAAGATCTGCCGTGATCAGGATATTCTCATCGACCAGAAAGGAACGGGCGACATGCTCAGCCGCCATCGGGTCGGGGCCGAGGGCCTCCCGAGCGATACGAAGACGAAAGGCCCGGTACGTTGCGTCTTCCTCCTTTCGCTTTTGCAAAAATGCCGGGGAAATTTCTTCAACGGCCCCTGGCCAAACTTCTGGTGGTTTCGTCCCCAGAACAGTCCATTCCACGGCAGATGACGCTTCTTCGCGCCGATTCCGAGGCAGTCCGGCCAAACGGGCCACGATCCCGTGTTCGGTCGCGTCAATCACGGCACGGCACGTGATGGCCACCAGCGAGGTTCTCACTGCGAAAACCGCGCCCGCGATTTCCCCGGAATCCCCCCGAAGAAGCGAGACCGGGCGGCTTTGAAAAAGGAACGGGATCCGGGCAGCCAGGAGCTCCTCCTCCAGAGCTCTTTTGATCGCCCCGGGCCGCGCCGGGAGGGTCGAGCTTTCCGCAAAGGCCGCCTGCAAGAGAGGGTCCCCGTTTCCCCAATCGCCGGGCCAAAGTTGGAACATTCCCGCCAGATCACTTCCCAGATAACTCAGGTCGCTCACCAACATGACGGAACGCCCTGAGCGCGCCACTTCAAGCGAAGCCGCCACCGCCGCGGAAGTCGAACCAACCACCAGAACATCCACCTCCGATAAAATCGGCACGGATGAGGACTCCGGAGGCAAATTCCCCTCGCGTTTGACATTCATCGGACCACGGTGCATGACCGTTGATTCTTCGCCAATCCTCAAAAAAATCGTGAGTCGTCTCCTGACTGGGCCTGTGCCACTTCCCGAGAGGGCGTCGGCGAAGCAAGGTCATGGCAACTTTCGAACGAGGATAGCTCGCTCATGTCCCAACTGACTTTAGAACTCGTCCCGATCCCCTCACACTTTTCGAACTGGCTGGGCCCCGAAAAACCGACCAGGTTTGAAAGAGCGTCCTGCGGTGATAAAACACCAAAGAACTAAAAAAGAGACACCGTCACTCTGCGCCATCGCGACAGCATGCAGCAGGAACGCCTCGCCATTTCCGATCTCAAGAACTGGTTGCTGGACAGGATTTCCTGAGCCGGCGGGGATTATTTTTCGAATCCTTTGAATATCCGTCGGGGCGGTGCGTTTGAATTGTCGTATGAAAACGAAATCACTCACCCTCATCCTCGCCGCTGCAGCCGCCTTCGCCTTCCTGGCGACCCCGGCCCAGGCCGGCGATCGGAGATATCGGAACTACGAGCGTGGTAACGACTGCGACCGTGGCAGAAACTACGGTTACTACCAGCAGCGGAACTACTACCAGCCCGTGCAGTATTACCGTCCGGCCTATTACCGTCCGGCTCCGGTGTTTTACGGGACGCCGTTCTTTCAGATCAGCTTCGGCGGTGGAAACCGCGGTTGCCGCTGAGTTCGGCTCAGGACGTCGGATCGAAGGCGCGGCGGGATTCATCCGTCCGCGCCTTTGCACGGGATTAGGCGGAGGGGGAGGCGGGCTGAAGAATTCTGCTTTCCCCGGGCGCGTAGACCGCTAAATTCACCGACCCTATGCAAACCACGCTCATCCTACTCAAGCCCGATTGTGTTGCCGGACACAAAGTCGGCGAAGTCATCAAACGTTTTGAGGAAGCGGGCTTTCAGATCCGCGGCTGTAAAATGTTCGCCGCCAGCAAGGAGTTGCTCCGCGAACACTATGCCCACATCGCGGACAAGCCGTTTTTTCCCGAGGTGGAAACCTTCATGCAATCCACTCCCGTCGTCGCCCTCGCCCTCGCCGGGGAGAACGCCGTGGAAAAGGTCCGCACCCTGCTCGGGCCGACCGATTCGAAAAAGGCGGACAAGGGGACAATCCGCGGCGATTTCGGCGTCGATGTGATGGTCAACGTCACCCACGCCTCGGATTCACCCGAAAACGCGGAGATCGAATTGAAGCGCTTTTTCAAGCCGGAGGAACTTTTCTCCTACGAAATGCGCTACACCACGAAGGCCTAGTTCCCGGGCACTTGCGGGACGCGGACGAGACGGCTTACGTCAATGCCGCCGGCCTTGAGCACAGCCACCGCCGCTTCATAATCGCGCGCCGGCATGACCGGGTCCCGGTGGAAAATCCAAGCCAGCTTGCGATCGGGCGTCACGACCACGGCAGACCGGTAATCCGGCGTGACGTCCAGAATGACCAGCGGCACCTTGATCAGACCGCCAAGGAACAGGACCTGCCAACGGGCGTTGCTCTTCTTGTCCGTCACTCGCGCCACGCTTTTGGCCTCGAGTTGCTTGCCTTGAAAACCGCCCTTGCGGGCCAGGAAGGTTGTGTCGATGAGACCGTCGGACTGCAGCCGATAGCGTTCGATGGACCCGTAGCAGTCTTTTTCCGCCCAATAGGGAATATTGGCGATGACGAACCAGTCGCCCATGTAGCGGGGCAAATCCACCGCCGGAGCCGGCACGACCGGTGGTCGGGTGGCACAGCCGGTCAGTAGGGCGAGCAGAAGAAGAAGCCGTTTCATAGCATCAAGGATACGCTTTTGCCGGGGGATTTGGTTGCGTGACATCGAGGAATTCAGATTATGCTGCCATGACCGCCCCGCTAGCACTTCTTCGCAAGTCAGTCCTTTTCGTTATGACCATTGTCACATCCGTCCACGCCCAAGAGGCGGTTTTTTACCTCGGCACCTACAGCAAAGGGATTTCCCTCGGGACGTTGAACACGGACTCCGGAAAGCTCGGGCCCGTCATCCTGGCGGCCGAAGCAGATCATCCGGGCTTTGTCGCTCTTTCGCCCGATGGAAAATTTCTTTACGCGGCCATGGAATCCGGCGGCGGGGCCGTTGGCGCATTCGCCGTGAAGGAAGACGGTTCACTTCAGTTCTTGAACACCCGGCCATCCGGAGGCAATGGCGCCTGCCACGTCTCGGTGGACTCGAAGGGCCGTCATGTTTTTGTGGCCAATTATGGCGGCGGGAACATCGCCAGTTTTCCGGTTCAGCCCGACGGCTCGCTCGGAGAGGCCGCCGCAACCGTGCAGTTCAGCGGCTCAGGCCCGAATCCCCAACGCCAGAAAAAATCGTTTGCTCATTCCGTATACGCGGCCGGGGAGGATCGCTTTGTTTACGCCTGCGACCTCGGCTCGGACAAAGTCTGGAGCTTCCGCTTCGACGGAGAGAAGGGCGTGATGACTCCGACGGAACCGCCGGCGGGAGTCGTTCCTCCCGGAGGCGGCCCCCGTCACCTCGCCTTCCATCCCGGAGGACGTTTCGTTTTTGCCAACAACGAAATGGGACTCAGCGTGACTACGTTTTCCCGCGATCCGGAAAGCGGCGTTCTGACCCCGGTGGAAACCACTCCGACATCCGCCAAGGGCGCCGGACCGGTGGAAGGCGTCACAACCGCCGAGATCGTCTGTCATCCCTCCGGAAAATGGCTCTACGTCTCCAGCCGGGGCGACAATGTCATTGCGGTTTTTGCCATTGCCGCGGATGGAAAACTTTCCCTCGTCGAAAATGCCCCCGCTGGCGTTGAGATCCCGCGGGGCATGGACATCGACCCGACCGGCCAATGGATCGTCGTTGCCGGGCAGAAGGACAACAAAATCACCGTCCTGCAAATTGATCCCTCCACCGGCAAGCTGTCCCCCACCGGCCAAAGCGCCGAGGTCGGGACGCCGGTCTGCGTCGTTTTTGCCCCCTCACAGAAAAGGTAAGTTTTCTCCGAAGGAGCTGTCGTCTGACTAATGCGTCACCTGCACCGGCGTGCCGGAGGGCGCATTCGCGTAGAAGGTCTCCGCCATCTCCATCGGCATGCGGATGCAGCCATGGGAATCCGGCACCCCCGGCAAATATCCGGCATGCATACCGACGCCACCCGTGATGCGCATAAAATACGGCATGGGTGCACCGCGGAATGAAGTGCCGGGCGGACGGCGATCCTCGCGAATGCCGATGTTTTTCACCACCACACTGCCGCCGGAATCCACATAATCTCCGTACAGATTGGAAAGGTGGTCCGCATTCTTTTGGATGATGCTGAAGCTTCCCGTTGGTGTGCGGTAACCCTCGCGTCCACTGGAAATCGGGGACATGCCCACCAACTCACCACCCTTGTAAAAACGGGCCTCCTGGCTGCCAAGATCGATCACGATGGAAGCCGGCCCGCTTACGCCCTCGCCCTTCCAATATCCGCCTCCCTGCGGCTTGGCCGCCTGGGTATGTTTCGTCACCACAAGGTTGTTGTCGCCCAGATACTGGGTGGCGTAACTCTCCAGCTTCAACTGTTGCGGGGTCGGACGAACCGTCGTCGTTTTTGTCGAACAGGCTGAAATCAATACCACCGGCAACACGAACAAGAAGGGAATCCTCATGGCCACTCTTCCTAGCTGGGAGAGCAAAAAGTGCAACCTTCATCCCGCGAGCACCATCCGGGCAGCCTCGATGGAATCAGCTTCCGCTTTTTTGGCGCGAACGGGCCGAGGCGGGGGAGCCGTTGATCTCGGTGTTTTCCAGGAGGAGGAGAAACTCCCGGAGCGCAGGGGAAATGCGGGCCGACCGCCGCACGAGCGCACCCAGGGGACGCCGCATGTCCTTCGAATCAAATTCGACCGCAACCAGCGAGCCGGATTCCACTTCATGCCGCACGGCAGTTTCCGGAACAATCGAGACGGCATTCTCCACTTCAACCGCCCGTTTGACCGTTTCGATGTTGTCGAATTCCAGCGCGAGCTTCACCCGCACCCCGGCCGAACGCAGCTTGCGGTCGATCGCCCGGCGGGTGGGCAGATCAGGTTCGAACGCGATGAATTTCTCGCCCTGCAAAACGGAAAACGCGATGCGGCGGCGTGCCGCCAGCGGATGTCCGGGCGGACAGATGAGGACCAGGCGGTCGCTCCAGAACGGAATCACCTGAAGTCCACGGCGGGTGGCGGGATAGGCCACGAGCCCGAGATCGGCTCGGCCTTCCAACAGGCTGGTATAGATCTCGGAGGAACGGCGGTACTCGACCCGCACTTCGACCTCGGGAAAACTGCGGCGGAACGTTTTTAGATACGGCGGCAACTCATGCAGACCGATGCTGAAAATGGTGGCAATGCGGAGTTCGCCGGCCACGACGTTTTGCAATTTGTGGATACGGCTGCCGAGCCCCTCCAATGTTCCCAGAATCTCGCGGCTGGCCTCCAGAAAAGCCCGGCCCTCAGGGGTGAGGGAAAAATTCTTCCGTCCGCGTTCAATCAGCTTCACATGATACCGCTGCTCGATCGCGCGCATCTGCTGACTCACGGCGCTCTGGGTGATGCCGTTCATCTCAGCTGCGCGGGAAAAGCTGGCGGTCTCCGCGAGGTCGGTAAAGACCTTGAAGGATTGGATTTGCATCGAACGTCGGGGAATAAGATAAACTAATGCACTTTCACCGTAAATAAGACTTTTTCTTATGAGCACCATCATCCAGCGACTGGACGAAATGCGGGCCCGTATGGATGCGGCCGCGCGCCAGGCCGGACGCGATCCGGACGCGGTCGGGCTGGTGGCCGTATCGAAGACCCATCCGGCTGAGGCGGTGCGCGAAGCCTTCGACGGCGGACAGACCATTTTTGGCGAAAACCGTGTGCAGGAGTTGCTTGCCAAAGTCCCTCTCCTGCCCGCCGCCCTGCGCTGGCATCTCATCGGCCATTTGCAGAAAAACAAAATCCGCAAGGTGCTGCCGGTCGTCGAATTGATCCACGGCGTGGACACGACGGAACTGGCGCGCGACATCGACCGCGTCGCCGCTGAGCTTGGTCTTTTTCCGCGCGTGCTGCTGGAAGTGAACGTGTCCGGCGAAGGGACAAAGTTCGGATTCAAGCCGGATGATCTCCGGGCGAAGATCGAAGACTTGCTCGCCCTGCCCCGCGTGCAGGTGGAGGGCCTGATGACCATAGCTCCCTACGCGGAGGAGGCGGAGGCGTCGCGGCCATTCTTTGTGAAGCTGCGCGAACTGCGCGACGAAATCTCCACCCGCACCGCCACGCCCCTTCCGACCTTATCCATGGGGATGAGTGGCGACTTTGAGGTGGCCATCGCGGAGGGGTCCACCTTGGTCCGCATTGGAACCGCTATTTTCGGCGAACGCCCGAAACCATCCGGGTAGAAGACGCACCCATCCTACCCTCTCCGCGAGAGCGTCTGTCCGTCTTTGGTGTCCTTGACCTGCCAGCCCAGGGCCAGCAACTCATCCCGCAGCGCATCGCTGGCGGACCAGTCCTTGTTCGCCCGCGCTTCGGCCCGCCGGGCAGCCAGTTTTGCGACGTCTTCCGGAACGTTCTCCACGTCGGGAGTCAGAGCCAGGACGGAGTTGATTCTGTCGCGCCAGGCCAGCAGGCTCCTGGCCTGTCCGGGCGAGAGCGAACCTTCGTCCAGGAGCCGGTTGGAATCCCGGATCAAATCAAAAAGCGCGCCAAGGGCAGCGGAAATGTTCAAATCATCATCCAGCGCGGCGCCGAAGTTTTCCGGATCGAGTTCCGTGGGCAGCATTTCGGCGGTCCCGGCGGCGAACGCGTCCAAGCGGCGCGACCATTCATCAAAACGCGCGAGGGATTTCCTCGCGGCTTCCAGGCTCTCGATGGTGAAATTGAGCGGCTCGCGATACTTGACCGCCAGCAGGGTGTAACGGACCTCGCGCCCGGTGAACCCGCGGGCGGCGAGATCGCGGAAGGTGAAAAAGTTACCCTCGCTTTTGGCCATCTTTTTTCCCTCCACCAGGAGGTGTTTGCAATGCATCCAGAGCCGCACGAAAGGCAATCCGGTCACGCACTCGCTCTGCGCGATTTCCGCTTCATGATGGGGAAAAATATTGTCCTCACCGCCGCAGTGGATGTCGAGTTGGGGTCCGAGCAATCCGGTGGCCATGGCGCTGCATTCGATGTGCCAGCCGGGACGCCCGCGCCCCCAGGGGCTTTCCCAAAAGACGTCGCCATCCGCCTCGGTCCAGGTTTTCCACAAGGCAAAGTCGCCGATCTGTTCCTTCTCGTACTCGTCGCTACTGACGCGGCCGGAGGGCTTCAGCTCCTCAAGGTTGTAGTGGGCCAGTTGGCCGTATCGGGGAAACGAACCGATGCGGAAATAGACCGATCCGTCTTCGGCGCGATAGGCATGACCGCGCTCCATCAACGTCCCTATCATTGCGATCATGCGGGCAATGTGAACATCCGCCGTGGCCTCGGGAAACTGTCCGTCGCTGCGGATGCGCAACGCCGCCAGATCCTCAAAGAAGGCTTGCTTGAACGGCTTGGTGAACTCGGCCAGCGGAACACCCTGCTCGCGGCAACCGCGGATCGTTTTGTCATCCACATCGGTCAGGTTCATCACCCGTTCGACTTTGAATCCGCGGAATTCCAAATGACGCTGGAGCAGGTCCTCGAAAACATAGGCCCGGAAATTGCCGATGTGGGCATGGTTGTAAACCGTCGGCCCGCAAGTGTACATGCGCACGCGGCCGGGTTCGAGCGGCTGGAAATCTTCGACCTGCCTGGTCAGGGAGTTAAAGAAACGGATGGACATGCGGGGCCGGAACTCTAGGTGGCGGTGGTCGCGGTGTCAAAAACGACGCACTAAAGATTAGGCAATGCGCTGGCGCAGAAGGCCGCCCGCCTCTTCGATCCACGCCGGGTCCGGCAGGGCATAGGGACGGAAAACCTCAAGGTATCCCTCCTGGGCATTGTAGAGGAGGGCACGGTGCAGGCCGAGCGTGCCGGCTTTGGGACTGTCCACCAGGCTGGCGGAATCGTTGGCGCTCATTTGGAACAAAATCCGCAGTTCGAATTCCGTGAGGGCCTTGCGTCCCACGAATCGCATCACATTGTTATAGCTGTCGCAGGCCGCGATCACATGGATGCCGTTGGCCGCGCCGTCGGTCAGCAATTCGCCCAGCATTTTCGCCGGGGTGGCTTCGTCTTCTCCACTCGAAAAACTGAAATCATCCTCCTGCCGGAGCTTCTTGAAATTCTGCAGGCCGTGAAAAAACACAAAGCAATCCGCCCCGTCGCGCTGCCCGGGATCTTTGGAACGCCGCTTGAGCTCCACCGTCAGTCCCCGCAGCGTCTCCGTGAGTTCCGGGCCGCGCGCCACGACGATCTCCTGCGGAATGATGCCGGTCAGGCGCTGCAGAAAATCGTGCTGCGACGTACCGGGAGGCGTGCTGTCGAAGACGACAAAACGGACGCCATTGCGAGGATACTGGGCCGCCAGCGAAATCAAGCCGACGGAAAACGCCGCCAGCACCGCTTCATCACTCTGCCCGACGAGCAGGAGATGGTGACCGCTCTGCCGCTGGAAGACCGCCTCGGTCGGCCCCTTGATTGCGTTGGGTTCACCCAACCACAAACGGGCGCGGGCAGGCGGTTCCTCCGGATTGCGCGACAGCAGGGCTTGTAACAGCACGTTGCCGCGCACCTCAGCCGGGGCATTGCCCTCGTAAACAAAAGGCTCCGCGCGCTCTAACGCCGCGGGCTTGGCGCGATCGTGAATCTGCCGCAGGCATTTCTCCCGCTCTTCCTCGGAGAGCCAGACGGTCTGGAACGGACTATTGCCCTCCATGGCACCGGCCATGTCGTTGTAGATTCCCTCGCCCGGACGCGTGAGCAACCGCGGGGCCGGGTTATTGTCGTCCATGATGAGCTGGGCATCCGCCTCATTGCATTGCAGCGCGATGCGGATGACCATCTGGCCCATCGTGGCGCGGGCCAGCGTGTAGGCCCCGCCCAGGGTCTGCGATCCAAGGATGACGTGGATGCCAAAAGCACGGCCCTGCCGGACAATGCGGTCGAGGAGCATATTCGACTCCTGCGAAATGCGGTCGTCCTCGACAAAGAACTCCTGAAACTCATCCACCATCAGAAGCGAGCGCGGCATCGACTCGGTTCCACCCGCCTTGCGATAGGCCCCGAGGTCCTGCACGCCGAGCTTGCGAAACAAATCGCCCCGGCGCCGGAGTTCCTCATCCAGCCGCTGCAAGACGCCCAGACCAAACTCGCGGTCGCTCTCAATCGCGATGACCCGCGCGTGCGGCAGCTTGTGCGTGGCGTAGCATTTGAACTCCACGCCTTTCTTGAAATCGACCAGATAAAACTCCACCTGCTCCGGACTGCACCACAGCGCCAGGTTGGTGATGATGATGTGGAAGAGCGTGGATTTTCCCGAACCAGTCTTGCCACCGATGAGGGTGTGCTGGCGGGTGCCGCGGCCGATGGCGAGGAACTGCAACTTCGTCGCCCCGGCTCGTCCAATGGGAACCCGCAGTTCCTCCGCCGTGTCGAGGGACCAGATTTCCTCCAGCGGCGGGGTGATTTTGACGAAGGGCACCTCCACCCGGTTGGAATCCTTCCAGCCCGCCCCGACCCTGTGCAGAAAGCGCGTGGCCAGTTCCGGCGCGGGCGGCGGATCAAGCTGAAGCGTAAGTCCCTTGGCGGAAAAGGCACTCAGCTCGAAACCGGCCTTGCTGCCGGAGACGCCGATGCTGTGCTTGCGCAATTCATCGAGCACAAAGGCGGGCGGCGATTCCTGGCGGCGGTCGAGGTGAATGAGAGTGTAAACCCCGCAACGCGCGCCATTGACCGCGATGTTCACCAGATGGCGCAGGGCGGCTTCGGTGAAGTTCACCGGAAAATCGGCTATGACCAGATAATGATACTTCTCGGCGATGTTGCCCGCCCGCTCATTGTATTCGCGGATGGTGGCGTGCTCATTGCGCAGATACAACTGGATGACCTTCTCCATGTGTTTGTTGAGATCGGCCAGGCGCTGCTCGATCTCGGAGGACTGCGTCCAGATGCGGTTGTTGATCAAACTATTCTCGTAATCAGCCAGGTGCATGAGCCCGGCAAAATTCTGACCCAATCCCACCGGATCGATCAGGGTCACGTTCAGGCGCCCGGGCGGCGACTGGGAGAGAAGCCGGAGAACGATCCCGCTCAGCGCACCCGCCACCGCCTCGCCGCCGTGCGGGGTTTCGAAAAGCAGCGAAGCATCTTGCGGAAAAGTCAGAAGGAGCGGCAGGGCAAACTGCGCCGGTCCGGTCAATGTAAGGCGCGGGTCCCGGGGAAGCGCATTGCAAAAACGCGCCAGGTCCACCTCCAGATTGGCAAATGGCACTCCCTCGCCAAAGTCCTGCGGAGGTGACCACGCATCCCATAACTCCGACTTCCAGTCGGGAAACCGGGCTGCGGCGTTTGCGATGGCGGACTGAACCGCCGAAAAAATCGGAGGGACCCCGGCAGCCCATTCGGCCTCCAATTCCCCCCAGCGCGAGGCATTATCCGACGTCAGCTTGGCGGTTTTCTCCTCGCTCGACTCTTCAAGAAACCGGTTCTGTTCCTCATGGTCCCTAGTCAATCGCGCCGCCGCGCCCGCGTAGTGCTCTTCCAGGCGGGTCAGCCTCTGCGTGGCGATCATCTCATGGCGAGCAGCCAGCGATGCGGCTTTCTCGTCCAGCGTGAGCAGCAACGCCCCGCGGTCTCCGGCCTCGCAAGTTGCACGGATCCATTGCGCATTGAGCCTGGCGACTTCCTCCCGCTCCTCCGTTTCGATGCGTTCGATTTCCGTCCGGTAATCCTCAGCCGCCGCCAGCCGGCACGCCTCATAAAGAACCCGCAGCCGCACCACGCTGTCCGCAATCCCTCGCGCGTCGGAGGCGGACTCGCGTTTCCCCCATTGATGAAAAACCGCGGCCAAGACCAACACGAAAACAGCGGCTCCGGCCAGGACAGCCGGGGGAAGCGCTGCAAAGGAAAACTGGATCGCGAGAATCAGGGCGGCGGCCAGAAACACCACGAACAACCACGGGGGCACAAACCGGAAAAATGCCGGAGCGGGCCGCCGCTGAAACTTGGCAATATCGGCCTCGCTTTGATGGAACAGTGCGCTGAACTCCGCCATCAGCTCGTTGCCGTCGCCGGCCGCGGGCTGCGCCGCAATAGCACCCAGAAGTCGGCGAAAGGTCCAATATCCGCGGAACGCAGCGCGGGCCTTTCGCTCCACCGCCGCGAGGGCCACGCGGGCGTTTTCTAAATTTCCGGCTTGCTCCTGTTGTCTCGCCTCGTTGGCGGCGAGGGACTGCTCCCTGGTCCGGCCGGCCGCGAGCGTGCCCTGCTGCACGGCATAGATTTCCCGGCCCTTGAGGCGCTCGATCCGGTCGTGCACCTGCTTTCGGGCATTGACGTGCGCTTTGCTGATCCGCGCTTGGCGCCGCGTGTTCCACGCTTCGAAATTTTCCCGTGCGGCGGCGAGGGCGGCTTCGGATTCCGCCAGAACGGCGGCAAACCGTTCATTCTCCGCCAACACTGCTGCCTCCAGGGAACGGGTCTGCGTCAAGCTGATGCTTTCCCGGCTTCGCGTCAGGGCCTGTTCCCGCGCTGTCAGGACGTTGATTTTGTCCCGCAGGTCCCGCAGCAATTCGATGGTGGCGCTGACGCCGGGCAACTCACTCACAATCATTCCTTAGTTTCGCGAGAATTTTTTCCACTTCCTCCATGGCCGCGACAGCCTTGTCCACATCGGACTTGAGTTCCCGCAAATAGTGAAATTCAAACTCCGCGCTTTTGGCGTCGCGCCAGCTTTCCCTGGTCTGATCCCATTGGGTAAACAACGCCTTGGTCACTCCCGCCAGCCGGGCCTTGCTGTCCGCCAGGCTCACGGTTTTTCCTCCTCCGCACCCGGCTTCTTTCCGGCGGCCGGCGAAACAGTCACCCCGGCATAATCGGCCAGGATATCCATAGTTCGGGAAAGATCGCCCGCCGCCGTCGTCATCTCGTTCGACAGCAAGTCACGCAGACGATCGAGCAACCGGGCATGTGGTTCGATCTCGCGGTCGAACTCCCGGCTCCAGCGTTTCACCGCCTTCAACTTTGCCTCGGCCTCCCGGATGGCCGCGGTGGCGCGGCGCACGGCGGCCTGCGCGACCTCGGTTGCATTGTGCATGGTGGAGAGCCGCAATTTAAACAACTCCGCCTCTGCGTCCTGAAGTTTCTGCGTCCGCCGCCGGATCTGGTTCTCCCAATAGGTCCTCTGCTCGTGCTCCAGCCAGAGGCGCGTGCGCACGATCTCCCCGCGCACTTCATCCAGGGCCGGACGCGCCGCGTTGAGAAAAACAATCAAATGGGAACGGAAGGACTCCAACGCCTCGAGCGAGGTGATATGGGCGGATTCCGGCACGGGGAAAACTAGCGTTGGCTCAAATACTCCTCAATGCGCTGCGCCTTGCGCAAAAGATAGGGCGCATGCTGACCGGAAACTTCGACGAATTTGCGCAACACTTTCATAGTGTCCTTGAACTCCTCGGCAAATTTGACGTTCTCCTGATCCTGCCAGGTGTCGCCCAGCGCGTTGAAGCGCGCAGTCAAGGCGGCCAGACGGTTTTGCAAGTCGGTGTTGAAACGTGTCAACTCCTCGGCGAAGCGCCGGACCTGCTCGGGATCCATGATGGCCTGCGGCATGGCTGTAATCTGAGGGAAGGCCGCCCTCGACGCAAATTCAAAACTCTTCCCTGCGGTCCACTGCGGCGACGGCCATGGCCGCGATGCCCTCCCCGCGCCCGAGGAATCCCATCCCCTCATTGGTGGTCGCCTTGATGCCGATGCGCTGCGGCGGGAGACTCAGAGCAGCGCCCAACGCGGCCTTCATGGCAGCAAGATGCGGCGCGATCTTGGGCATCTCGGCGATCAGCGTGGCGTCCACGTTCAAAATGACGACGGACTTCGCTGTCAGTACGGCCTGCACCCTTCGCAAAATCTCGATGCTACTGATGCCGCGGAGCGACTCGTCGGTGTTGGGAAAATAATGCCCGATGTCCGGCTCGCCGGCCGCGCCCAATAATGCGTCCGCGATGGCATGACACAACACGTCGGCATCCGAATGCCCTTCCAATCCCATCTCATGCGGGATCCTCACACCGCCCAAAATCAGCGGACGCCCCTCAATGAAGCGATGGACGTCGTAGCCGATGCCGGTGGCAAACATCAGAGTCCGAGGTCGATGTTTCCGCTCGAGGCCACGATGGAAAATTTGTCCGCCGCAGTCGCGTGCGGTTCCAGCACGACCTTGCCCCCGGCCCGCTCGACCAGCAAAATTCCCGCCGCCACATCCCACAGACTGATCTGGCTTTCGATATAGGCGTCGAGGCGACCGCTGGCCACGTAGGCAATATCGAGCGCGGCGCTGCCCATCATGCGGCATTTCTTGGCCGAACGCACCATGCGCTCGAAAAGCGGCAGACCGCGATTGATCGAGTCGAGCGACTTGGCCACGCCGACCGAAACGATAGCTTCGCCCAACGCGGTCCGGTCACTCACCGCGATCGGCTGACCATTCAGCAATGGCGTGCCGTTTTCCTCCACAGCCCAAAGTTCATCCCGCATCGGATCATAGATCACACCGGCAATGATTTTCCCGGACTGCCGCAGCGCAATGGAAATGGCGAAATGGGGAACGCCGTAAAAAAAATTCACCGTCCCGTCGATGGGATCGATGACCCATTGAAACTCACTGGCGGGATCGCCCCGCATGCCCTCCTCGCCGTAAATGGCATGCTCAGAAAACTTCTCCAGCAGGAGATTTTCGATCAAGGCCTGGCTGCGACGGTCCAGCTCCAGCTTGATGTCGTGGGCCTCGTTGGCATCCACGTTGAGCGGACGACCGAAATGTGCGCGGAGAAATCCCCCGGCCGCCTGCGCGGCTTCAATGGCTGAATCCAGATAGAGTGACACAGGCGTTGGTTGTAGGGCCGCGGGGCGTTCTGCGCAAAAAAAATTTGGGAGAAGCCAGAGGCCTCTCCCAAATTGGATGTGTTATTCGCACAAGGCGAAAAACGGATTATTTCTTTTTCTTAGCAACAGTCTTTTTAGCGACTGGCTTTTTGGCTGCAGCTTTCTTCGCTGGAGCGGCTTTTTTCTTAGCGGCGGGTTTCTTTTTAGCGGGCATCAATTCTCCCCCCTTTCCGTTCGCAAATGCGAAAAAATGTGAAAATCATGTGAATAACTAACTACGCGATGTGAATAGTACTCTGATGGAACTTCGTCAACGATTTTTTTTGTTTTTCACTTGATTTTTTTCGGGAAGCCCGTCCGTAAAAAAATCAGCTCCGCTCGCGGAGCAAGATTTCATCAGCCTTCGCGGCGATTTCGGTCACATTCCAGAGGCGTCCGAGCCCCTCATATCCGCAGGCCAACATTCCTTCTTCGGGTCCGATAAATTCCGCGCCGCGCGATTTGAGCGTCGCAATATTTTGCTGCGTCGCCGCGTGCAGCCACATTTTTCCATTCATGGCGGGAGCGATGAGCAGCGGTGCGCGGGTGGCAAGCGCGAGCGAGGTGAGCGCATCGTCAGCGATGCCATGCGCGAGTTTCGCGATGATGTTGGCCGTGGCCGGCGCGATGAGGAGAAGGTCGGCGCGGTCAGCCAGATCGATGTGGGTCGGACGCCAGGAATCGCGTTCGTCGAAGACACCGTTGGTCACGGGATTTTTGGAGAGCGTTTGGAATGTCATGGGGCCGACGAACTGTGCGGCGTTCTCCGTCAGCACGACAAAAACGGCGTGCTGGCGCTTGACTAGTTGGCTGGTGAGATCAGCCGCCTTGTAGGCCGCAATGGAGCCGCTCACGCCGAGGATGATGGTTTTCATGTTTCGACCAGACGGCGGCTGAGGTAGCGCTCGGCCCGCATGACGGCGCGGAATTTTTCGATGTCCTCCTCCATCGAGCCACTGATGATGGCATACTTGTATTCGCGCCAGTGCTGCATCTCCGCGGCGGCATTGTGCAGGCGGACGGCGATCTGCTCGCTGGTCTCGGTGCCGCGCCTGGTCAGCCGGTGCCGCAATTCCTCAAGGTTCGGAGGCATGATAAAGACGTCGGCAAGGGCCTCGAGGATGAAGCGATCGCCACAATCGCGAATGAAGGCCGCGCCCTTGGTGTCAATGTCGATGAGCACATCAATCCCTTTGTCCAGGTTATCGAGCACGGTGCTCTTCAGCGTGCCGTACCGGCGCCCGTGGACCTCGGCTTTCTCAAGGAATTCGCCCGCAGCGGCGCGGCGCTCGAACTCCTCGTCTGCGATGAAAAAATAATCCTCGCCTTCAATTTCCCCCGGACGGGGCGCGCGCGTGGTGCAGGAAACGGCATAAACGAAATCGGGCTTCTGCCGCAGGGCCGAGCAGAGCGTGGTCTTCCCTGCGCCGGAGGGCGCGGAGAGAACGAAGAGGATTCCGGTGCGTCGAAAGCTGCTATTCAATGTTGGCCAGTTGCTCGCGCAGCCTATCAAGCTCCGCTTTGGCGTCCACCACAAGCCGGGAAATTTCCGCGTCATTGGCTTTGGAGCCCGCCGTGTTCCACTCGCGGCCCATTTCCTGGGCCAGAAATTCCAGGGTGCGGCCGACCGGACCTTCCGCCGCGATATTCTGACGGGACTGCGCGAAATGGCTTTCCAGACGTTCGAGTTCTTCGGTGATATCGCAGCGTTCTGCAAAAATCGCGATCTCGGTGGCCAGGCGCGGATCGAGAATGTCCACCGGCAGGCGGGCGGACTCGAGACGGCGGAGCATGTTCTCGCGCTGACGTTTCGGTACCCGCGGGGCCAGCACGCGGATGCGTTTGACCAGTTTTTCCATGCGGGCGACGGCGCCGAGCAATTCCTTCTTAAGATGAGCGCCTTCCCGCGCCCGCATCTCTAGCATTGCCTCCAACGCGCCATCCAGTGCACGTTTGACCAACGGCCAGGTGTCCGGGCCTGTTTCCTCGCTGGCCATCAGAACGCCCGGGGCGGACAACACGGTTTCGAGACGGACCTCGCCGGGGAGTCCGAGTTTTTTTTGCAGGGTCCGGGCCTCGCGAAGGAAATCCGCCGCGCGCCGCTGGTCGATGAGGGCAGCCGCGGCTGCGGGAGCGCGTTCCACCACAATGGAAACCTGGACCTTGCCGCGGGCCACGCGCTTGAGAACTTCCTCGCGCACGCGCGGCTCCATCCAGGCCAAATCGCGCGGGGCCGCAACCGTAACTTCGCCCTGTTTGCGATTAACGGAAAAACATTCCACCACGGCGCGGACGCCTTTGACGACAGCGTCGCCGCGCCCATGACCGGTCATGCTTTTCATGCGGGGAGTCTACCGGCGCGTCCGGACGTTGTCCACTTCAGGCGGGTTCCGCGCCGGTTTCCTTGTCCTCACCGCGTTTGAAGAACGCGATCTTGTCGAGGTAGCCCTCCTGGAATTTTTCCATGTACACGTAGAAGACCGGCGTGCAGAAAAGCGTGAGGACCTGCGCGACGATGAGACCGCCCACGATGCAAAGTCCCATGGGCTGACGCGAGGAACCATCCGCGCCGAAACCGAAGGCCATGGGCAGCGCGCCAAAGATGGCCGCGAAGGTCGTCATCAAAATGGGCCGCACCCGTTCGATGGCGGCTTCCACCGCCGCCGCCTCGATGCCCAGACCTTCCTTGCGGCGTTGAATGGCGAAGTCCACCAGCATGATGCCGTTTTTCTTGATCAGACCGAGCAGGAGGAACAGGCCGATGAAACCATAGAGATCGAGCGTCATGCCGAAAAGTTGCAACGTGGCCAGTCCGCCAAGGCTGGCCACGGGCAGGGTGGAGAGCACCGTGATCGGATGAATGTAGCTCTCATAGAGGATGCCGAGGATGATGTACATGACGAAGATGGCGATAATGAGCAGGACGACCATGGCCTGGACAGTTTGGATGAATTGCTGGCTCGTTCCCGCCGGAGCACCGCTCACGGTCGGAGGAATGAGTTGCTGCGCGGTCTTGAGCAACGCGGTGGTGGCCTGGCTGGCCGGATAACCGGGAGCGAGATTGTAGAAAATCGTCACCGAGGTGATTTGGTTGATGTGGCTGATGGATTCCGGTCCCGTCACGGTCTTGGCCCTCACGAGCGAGCCCATGGGAACAAGATTGTTCTGCTCATTGCGCACCCAGAGGAGATTGAGGTCCTTGAGTTGCGCGCGCTGTTTGTCGAGGAGTTCGAGAATGACCCAATAGACATTGAGCGGGGTTTGGATCTGCCCGGCCATGCCTTGGGAAAACGCCGCGGCCAGGGTGTTCTCGATGTCCTGGGCATTGACGCCGTAGCTGTACGCCTGGTCGCGCAGAATCTCCAGTTCCTCGAACGGCGTGTTCATGCGCATGTCGCTGGACACCTGGGCAAATCCCTCGGTTTTTTTTAATTCGGCCACCAGCTTTTCCGCGGTTTGATAAAGCAGGTCGGGGTTCGTGCTGGTCATTTGATAGGCGTATTGCCCCTGCATGTTGGAAGTCGCGCCGGTATCAATCTCCAAGGTCGGATAAGGTTGCAGGAGTGGCACCACGCCAGGCACCTGCGCCCTCGCCTTCTCGATGGCCTCGCGGGTGATCTCGGCGATCGGCGCGCGGGTGCCCTCGGGTTTCAGCAGGAGAACAACGAGCCCCGACGACATGGTCATGTTGTTGTTCTGCAGCCCGGTGACGACGATCGACTGGTCCACCCCGGGAATGGACTCGAAGATTTTCATCAGGCGATTCTGGTAGTCCTGCATCTGGGCGGGCGAGGTGCCCTCCGCTGCCATGAAGACCCCCCGGATCATGCCGCTGTCTCCGACGGGGAGAAATCCCTTCGGCACCGCGATAAACAACCAGATCGTGCCCGCCAGCGACAGCAGCCACACCATGAAGGCCAGCACGTGGCGCTCCATGGTCCATCTAAGCATTCGCTCGTAGGAATCTCGAAAGGCGGTGAAGCCCTGATTGAATTTGCGCTGATAGCGGTTCTCCCCTTGGGACGGGCGGAGGAGCCGCGAGCAAACCATCGGCGAAATGGCGATGGCCACCACGCCGGAGAGCACGATCGCCACCACGATGGTGATGGCCATCTCGTGGAACATGCGGCCGATCAGGCCGGGCATGAAAATGATCGGAATGAAATGGCCGAGAGCGAAAGGGTCATCGAGAGCACGGTGAAACTGATTTCTTTCGCACCGAGCAAGGCCGCCAGAGTGGGCGGCTTGCCCTGATCGAGATGACGCACGGTGTTTTCCAACACCACCACGGCGTCGTCCACCAGGAGACCCACCGCCAGGGTGAGAGCCATGAGCGAGAGGTTGTCCAGGCTGTAACCGAGCAGGAGCATGATGGCGAAGGTGCCCAGCAACGCCAACGGCAGCGCGATGACCGGGATCACCGTCTCGCGCACCCGGCCGAGAAAAATGAAGACCACCATGACGACGAGGGCGAACGCGATGAGGATGGTCAGCTTCACATCGTTGATACTTTCCACGATCTGGATGGAGCGGTCGAAGTTCACATAGGACTCGATGGAGGCCGGCAGCGAGGTTTGCAGCGTGGCCAGGGTCTTGCGCACTGCCGCGGCCACCTGCACATCATTCGCATCCGGAGCCGGCGTGACGGCCACCACGAGCGCAGCTCCCTTGGGCGGCATCCAGCTAGTCCAAAAGGCGATCTTGAGATACTGGCTCTGCACACCTTCATCGGACTTCGCCACATCGCGCAAGCGGACGGGCGCGCCGTTTTCGTAGCGGATGATAATGTCGTTGTAGTCTTCGGCCGCGAGGAGCTGGCCCTTCGGGTTGATGATGTATTGCAGGGAGTTGCCGTAGAGAACGCCGCCGGGGGTGAAAACGTTGGCCTGCTTGACCGCGTTGGCCACGTCCAAAACCGTGAGGCCGCGGGCCGAGAGCGCGTTGGCATCCATCTTGATGTTCACAGCGCGGGGCGAGCCATACACCGTCGCATTGGAAACGCCCTCCAACATCATCATGCGTTGCGCGACCATGTTGTTCGCATAGTCGTATAACTCGCCTATCGTCAGCGTGTCCGTGGCCAGCGTGATATACACGATGGGCTGGGTGTTCGGATTGGTCGTTTCAAAACTCGGCGGCGCGGGCAAATCGGTGGGCAGATTGCCCATGGCGCGCTGGATGGCCGCCTCCACCTCGGCCTCGGCCTGGCCCATGTCCTTGTCCAGGACAAATTGCAGCACGATGTTGCTCGTGCCCTCCTGGTTTCTGGATGTGATGAGATTGAGCCCCTCGATCTGCATCATCTGGATCTCCAACGGCGTGGAGACATTGTTGGCCATGATCTGCGGGCTGGCCCCCGGATAACTCGTGGTCACGGAGATGACCGGATACGCCACATCGGGCAGATCGCTCACCGGCAGGGAAAAATACGCCACCGCGCCGAAGATCGCCACCGAGAGGGCGCACAACGTCGTCATCACGGGCTTGCGGATGAAAGGCTCGGAGAGGTTCATGCGGGAAAGGCTAAAGGCTGAAAACTGAAAGAATCTGAAACATAACTTCCGCCCCGGTCATTTGGCCTTCGTCACTCCGCCGGCCTGCGGAGGCTGCCAGGGCGAGGGATTCACTTGCTTGCCGGTGGTCAGACCAAGCT
>JBMOHI010000003.1:0-24146 GCA_049317925.1 Terrimicrobiaceae bacterium | reverse complement strand
AGGGTTTGATGGCCGGGGCCAATGCCGCGCTGAAGGTGCGGGGCGAACCGGCCTTTGTCCTCGAACGGCATGAGGCCTATATCGGAGTTCTGCTCGATGATCTCGTGACCCGCGGCACGCCCGAGCCCTACCGCATGTTCACCAGCCGTGCCGAATACCGCCTGCTTTTGCGCCAGGACAATGCCGACCTGCGCCTCACCGGGCGAGGCATCGAAGCCGGGCTGGTCTGCCCGTTGCGCCGGGCCCGCTTTGAGGAGAAAACGCGTCTCATGGCCGAACTCCGCGCCCTCGCGCAGGGTATGCGCCTTGATGGCGTGCCTTTGGAAACATGGCTCAAACGCACGGAGAATTCGCCGCAGAATCTCCCGGCGGAGATTTATGGAAAATTTCCCGCTACCTTGTGGGAAACCGCCGAGACAGATTTGAAATACGAGGGCTACATCCGCCGCGAGGAGGAGCGGATCGCGCGCACGACCCGGCAGGAGCACAAGGTTATTCCCGCCTGGGTCAACTATGCAGACATCAGCGGACTGCGGGTCGAGGCTACGCAGAAACTTTCCAAGATCCGGCCGGAAACGCTGGGTCAGGCGGCGCGGATCAGCGGTGTGACTCCGGCCGATGTCGCGCTTTTGAGTGTGTGGGTGATGCGAGGGGAGAGGGTTGTTCCGTAGGGGAGCGCCGTCCCTGCCTCATTGCGTCGCGGCCAGCCTGCCATCCTCAATGCGCAGGAGCCGGTCGCCGCGTTTGGCCAGATTCTCATCGTGGGTGACGACGAGCAGGGTGCGCCGGTCTTCGCGGGCCACGCCGAGGAGGAGTTCGATAATGGATTCGCCGGTGTGGGAATCGAGGTTGCCGGTGGGTTCGTCGGCGAAAAGAATCGTGGGATCGTTGATGAGCGAACGGGCGATGGCCACGCGTTGCTGTTCGCCGCCACTGAGTTCGGAAGGGAGATGGTCGAGGCGGTCCTTGAGACCAACGCGGTCGAGAAGTGCTTCGGCGTGTTCCGGTTGGGGTTTTCCACCCATCATCGAGGGCAGGAGCACGTTTTCCAGCGCGGTCAGTTCCGGCAAAAGGAAATAGGACTGAAAAACAAAACCCATGCGGCGGTTGCGCAGGGCGGCCAGGCGGTCCGACGCCATGGCATAAATGTCGACCCCCTCAAAATCCACCGTTCCTGATTCGGGGCGTTCCAGTCCGGCCAGAGTGTAAAGGAGCGTCGTTTTGCCGGCACCGGAGGCTCCGCAAAGAAAGACGCTTTCACCCCGGTTGACTTCCAGGGAAATACCTTTCAAAACCTCGATGCAGGTGCGGCTGATCTGAAACGATCTCTTCAAATCGTGAGACCGGAGTTGGATTTTGCTCGTGTTGTCGGTTGGGCCGGGCATTTTGGAAAGGTTTCGAATCAGGGTATTCCTCGCGGTTTGCACCGTCAACTTGACGAAAAGTTCGGAAATTTGAGATAGAAATCCAAAAGGAATTTCCGCAAACGAATCCCGTGAACTCCATCCCCACAGCCAACCGGTTGCGCTGCTCCCGGCTTATCGCGTTTGTGGCGGTCAGCTTGGGCGGACTTCGCGCCCTGGCGCAGGATGGGAGCATCGCTTTCGCCGATCCATCGCCCGCCCCACGGGGTTTTGTTTTCGAAGGGGCGCCCAATCCGCCCTTTGTTCAGGATGCACCGTTGACTCCGGCGGTTGATCCTGCGTTGCAGCTGGCCGAGGAACAGCGCCGGGTCGATGAGGATTTGGCCCTGCGCATGCGATTTTTCACCGCCATCGCTGATAATGACAAGGCCACCCTCGTGAGCCTGCTCAATGCCGGGGTGGACCCCAACATGGAGTTGCCCCATCCGGTGCCGGAGGATTTTCAAAAGCGCTTCACCGAATCGCGCATCCGCTACTACGTTGCCAAGGATAAAGGGGTGACCGGTCTCATGCTGGCCGCTTCCCTGGGCAACCACGCTTTTGTGAAGTTTTTGCTCATGGCGGGAGCCGAACCGATGAAGATGACCAGGCGTCACAAAACCTGCGCGCTTTGGATGGCCGCGCAGTATCGCAACGTCGAAATCATGCGCAGTCTGATGGGGGTGACCCCGGACCACGAGTCGAACCGCTTCCGCATTACGGTCGATATCTCCCGGCAGCAGGCTTACCTCTGGCAGGATGGAAAAATTGCCCTGGAAACCCAAATTTCCTCGGGCCGCAAATCCCATCCCACCCCGAAGGGACAATTTGTGGTAACGGATAAATACCGGACCTGGACCTCGACGCTTTACGATTCCAAGATGCCCTTCTTCATGCGGCTGTCCTGCGGGGATTTCGGCCTCCATGTGGGGGCTTTGCCGGGGTATCCGGCCTCGCACGGCTGCATCAGGCTGCCGGAAAAATCCGCCAGGAAACTCTTCGCCAGCGTTCCGTTGGGAACAGTGGTGGATATCGAATAGGTGCGGGAGGCAGGTTCTTGCGACCCGTGAGTTCAGAGCGTCAAGAATCCGCCGCTTTGCAGCAAATGATCTCTATCCCGCCGCCCGTCCGTTGTGACGGATTTCCTCGGCACTGATGGCGTAGACCGTGTCCTCTCCGATGTTTTTGGCCTGATCGCCGATGCGTTCCAGGAAACGGGAGATAAAGATCAAGTCCAGATATGTCGGGATGTTCTCCACGTTTTCGCTCATCCGCTCCGTCATCCGTTCGGCGAAGGTGCGGTTCAACTCGTCGAGTTCGCGGTCGCGGGCCTTCAGGACGCGCGACAATTCGACATCGCGATCAGCAAAGGCGCGCACGGCGTCCTTCACCATGCCCTCGGCCGCTTGGAAAATCGGTTGAAGTTGGGTGGCCTCGGGCACCTCGGGCCGGGTGATGAGCTTGCGGCTCCGGCGCGCAATATTCACGGCCTGATCGGCGATGCGTTCGAGATTGACGCTCAATTTCATGGTCGCAATGACATTGCGCATGTCGGAGGCCATCGGATGAAATCGCAGCATCACGTTAATGCCTTCGCGGTCAATCTGCACCTCCAGGGTGTCGATTTCCTCATCGTCGGCAATGACGGTATTGCACCAGTCCTCGTCGCGTTCGACGAGGCCCTTCCGGGTGTTGACCAGATTGCGTTCGGTCAGGCTGGCCATCATGAGGGCATCATTGCGCAGGGCACTGAGGGCTTCCTCGAAATTGGTGAGAATGTGGGCGGGCATGGCGGCGGGGTGTCAGGGAATCAACCGAATCGTCCGGTAATATAATCTTCGGTTTGTTTTTCCGCGGGATTGGAAAAGATTTTCTGCGTGACATCAAACTCGATGAGTTTGCCCAGATAGAAGAAGGCGGTCTTGTCCGAGCACCGGGTGGCCTGCTGCATGTTGTGCGTGACGATCACGATGGTGAATTCTTTTTTCAGTTCATGGATCAATTCCTCGACCTTGACCGTGGCAATGGGATCGAGGGCGGAGCAGGGTTCGTCCATCAACAGCACCTTGGGCCGGTTGGCAATGGCGCGGGCGATGCAGAGCCGCTGCATCTGGCCGCCGGAGAGCCCGAGGGCACTGTCGTGCAGTCGGTCCTTGGCCTCCTCCCAAAGGGCGGCGCCGCGCAGACTGCGCTCGACGGTTTCATCCAGCACACTTTTGCTGTTCTGGCCGGAGATGCGCAGGCCATAAACGATGTTCTCGTAAATGGATTTCGGGAAGGGATTCGATTTTTGGAAAACCATGCCAATGCTGCGGCGCAGGGCGATGACCTCGATCTTGGGATCGTAGATGCTGCGGCCCAGGAGCGAGATTTCCCCTTCGTGATGAACGCCGTCGATCAGCTCGTTCATGCGGTTAAAATTCCGCAGCAGGGTGGACTTGCCGCAGCCGGAGGGCCCGATGAAGGCCGTGACCTGCTTCTCGGGAATGTCCATGGTAATATCGTAAAGCGCCTGTTTCTTACCGTAGAAAAAACTGAAGTTGCGGACCGCCAGAAAGTCCGGCCGTCCCCCGGTGGGCGCTATGTATCCTTCGGGTAGGCCGGCGGTGGCGGCTTTGGGTTTGTGGGCGCTGAGGTCATCTTCCATGATGGTTTGGGTCATTGTTCGAATGGAGGGGACTGCGGGTTAGTAGCTTTTTTTGCTAAAGGCGAGTTGGGCGGTGATGTTGGTGATGGTCACCAGGAACACCAGAACCAGCGAGGCGGTCCAGGCCATTTGTACTTGGTGCGGGAAGGGCACGGTGGAAAAATTGTAGATCAACACGGAGAGGGACGCGGTGGGTTCGCGGAGGGTTTTGGCCCAGAACTGGCTGAAGAGTGCGGTGAAGACGAGGGGCGCGGTTTCCCCCGCGGCCCGGGCCACGGCGAGCATGACGCCTGTCATGATGGCGGAGAGCGCATCCGGCAGGACGATGCGGGTGATAGTCTGAAACTTGGTGGCGCCCAGTCCGTAGGAGGCTTCGCGGTAGGCGTTTTGCACGCCCATGAGGGCTTGTTCGGAAGTCAGCAGAATGGTCGGTAGCATCAGCACTGCCAGGGCGACGCCGCCGGCGTAGGCGGAAAACTGTCCGGTGGTCAGAACAACGACCGCGAAGGCAAAGACACCGCAGATGATTGAGGGGATGCCAGTGAGAAGCTTGGCCACGAAACGCACCGTGTTGGCCAACCGGGAGACCGGGCTGTATTCATTGATATAAATGGCGGACAGAATTCCCAGCGGAGCCGCGATGACCAGCCCGATGCCCACCATGATGAGGGTGCCCACGACCGCATTGCCAAAACCCCCGCCGATCGTGCCAGCCGCCGGGGGAAGCTCGGTAAACACGCTGAGACTCAGGAGGGGCAGGCCGTTTTTCAAAACCAGGTACACGATGGAAAAGAGCGGCACCAGGGTGAGCAGAGAAACGACGATGCAGATGCTGCTGAGCACGCGATTGCCCAAGGCGCGGAAGTTGGCCTTGGACGACTCGGCTGCGGTGAAAAAATCGGTGGGTTTGGCGGTTTGATCCATGGCAATCAGCGGATTCCGGCGGTGCTTTTCTGGGTGTAGCGCAGGATGGCTTCCCCGGCCATGTTGACACAGAGCGTCAGCCCGACCAGCAGGAGCGCGGCATACATGAGCGAACTGACCTGCAGGCCCTCGGCTTCGCCAAACTGGTTGGCCAGTAAGCCGGCCAGGGTACCCGAGGGGGCCAAAATGGAACCGGTCAGCCGGGAACTGTTGCCGATCAACATGGCTACGGCCATGGTTTCGCCCATGGCCCGACCGAGGGCCAGGATGTTGGCGGCCACGATACCGGGCGCGGCGGTGGGGAGAATGACCCCGAAGATGGCTTCCCAACGAGTGGCACCCAGGGCATAGGCACCCTCGCGGAGAGTCTTAGGCACCGCGACCAAGGCCCCGCGGGAGATTGCGGTAACGGTCGGAAGGATCATCAAGGCCAGAACCAAACTAGCGGTGAGGAGCGAATTGCCATAGGCGGGACCGGCAAAAATCGGAATGCCGCCGAGGTTTTTCACCGCCCAAGCCCCGAAGACCTGCACCATCGGGATGACAACAAAAATACCCCAAAGTCCATAGACCACGCTGGGGATGGCGGCGAGCAACTCAACCACGAACCGGATCGTTTGGCGGATCGGGGCGGGCAGGAAATCCTCGCTGAGGAAAATGGCAATCGCCACTCCCAGCGGACAGGCAAAGAGCAGCGCAATGAGTGAGCTGACGGCGGTGCCGATGATAAAGGGCAGAACGCCGAACTTTTCCCGGTTCGGCACCCAGGCCGAGTTCGAGAGAAACTCGATCCCGAATTTTTGAATGGCGGGAAACGCCTGACTGAGAATCGTGTAAAAAATCCAAGCCAGGGTGGCGACGGTCGCGACCGACGCCACCCAGCAAAGAACCCGGAAAAGGTCAGGCCCGGAGCGGAATTCCATGATTCCCTCCTCTTTCACATTCGATGTGGACTCTGACATGGGCCTGAATCTTCTGAGCGCGGAACGATTGTGTGACGGGTTACTTGACCGTGTCCAAGGCGGCCTGCGCTTTTGTCACCACTGCGGCGGGAAGCGGGATGTAACCCAGTTCCGGCGCGAGTTTCTGGCCGTCGGTCAAGCCATAGGTCACAAAACCCTTGAGGGCCTTGAGTTTGGCGGCGTCGGGGTAGTTTTTGTAAAGCAGGAGCCAGGTGAAGGTCGCGATCGGGTAATCCTCAGCGCCCGTGGGGTCGGCGGGCCAGACCCGCAGATTCGCGGGGAGTTCGACGTTGGCCAGGGTGGAAGCACCGCTGGCGTCGGTGGGAGCGATGAAGTTGCCGCTCTTGTTCTGCAGGCTGGCCATGGAGAGGCCGTTGCCGTGGGCGTAGCCGTATTCGACATAGCCGACTGTGCCGGGGGCCTGCTTGATGATGGCGGTGACGCCTTCGTTGCCCTTGCCGCCCTGTCCGACGGGGAACGTGACGGATTTGTCCTCGCCCACTTCATCTTTGAATTTGGCGCTGATGGCCGAGAGATGCTTAGTGAAGACGAAGGTCGTGCCCGATCCGTCGGAGCGGTAAGCAACAATGATCGGCATGTCGGGAAGTTTGACCCCGGGGTTGTCCTTGGCGATGGCGGGATCGTTCCATTTCTTGATGGTGCCGAGGAAAATGCCGGTGTAGGCGTCGCGGGAGAGCTTCAAGTTGGCCACCCCGGGAAGGTTGTAGGCGATGACGATGCTGCCGGCCGTGGCGGGGATCATCACCACGCCCTTGTCGGCGGGGACTTTGGCGATTTCCTCGTCGTTCATGGCGGCGTCGCTGGCGGCGAAGTCCACCACTCCCTGGATGAAATTCTTGATGCCGGCACCGCTGCCGACGGATTGATAGTTGACCTGCACCCCGGGCTGCAGTTTGGCGTATTCCGCGCCCCAGCGCTGATAGAGGGGGGCCGGGAAGCTGGCGCCAGCACCGGAGAGTTGTTGGGCCATCGCGGTGGCCGTGAGCATCGCGGAGGCCGCGACGGAACCAATTGTGATGAGGGCGGTGATTTTCATAAGTAAGGTTGGGATTTCGCGTTCAACTCAAGGTGTAATCGGTGGAAACGCCAAAGATAGGATTGTGACAATCTTGTAACAGCTATGCAAGCGGCCCGGGCTGGTTTAAGGGCGGGTTTCATGGCCAACTCTCCGCCGATGCATCCCCGTTTCCGCGTTCTTTTTCTTTGCACCCGCAATGCCGACCGGAGCATTTTGGCTGAATTTTTTCTGCGTTCCCTCGGGGGGGAAACCTTCGACGTTTCCAGCGGCGGGGGTAATCCCGCGGGCGAAGTGCATCCCCTGGTCCTCAAAATCCTTCCCGAGGTTTTCAAAATTGACCCCGCTGGCGCTGCCAGCAAATCGTGGCACGATTTCGACGGACAGCATTTCGACTTCATCATCACGGTTTGTGATGATGCGCGGGAGGCCTGTCCGGTTTTTCCCGGTGAGCCAGTCACGGCGCACTGGAGTTTTCCGGATCCCGAAAGGTTCCGCGACAGTCCGGAGGAAAAGTATAATCGCTACCTTCAGACCGCCTTTCAAATCCGGCGGAGGGTCGAATTATTTGCCGGCATTCCGCTGGAAAAGCTCGACCGCCTACAACGCGAACTCCACGCGCGCGCCGAGCTTGCGCCGGAATCCTGACTTCCCTTCCAACACCCACCAGACCCAACATCATGCCCAATCCCATTGACCCTGAGAAAGAAATGTTCGATCGCATCCACCGCGAAATGGTGGACAGCTTCGACGAGGAACTGGAGATGGAGCTCGAGGACGGCGTGCTGCCAGACGCGCAGATGCCGCACACGGCCGAAGAGAAGGACCGCCACAAAGAGGACCGGCGGCGTTATTTTCAGGAGTTGTTCCGGCTGCAAGGCGAACTGGTAAAACTCCAGGATTGGGTGGTTGCGTCCGGTCACAAGCTGGTCGTTCTCTTCGAGGGCCGCGACGCTGCCGGCAAGGGCGGTGTGATCAAACGCATCACCCAGCGTCTGAATCCCCGGGTCTGTCGCGTGGCCGCTCTGCCGGCCCCGAACAACCGCGAGCGCACCCAATGGTATTTTCAACGCTACGCCGTCCACCTCCCCGCCGCCGGCGAGATCGTGCTCTTCGACCGCAGTTGGTATAACCGCGCTGGAGTCGAGCGGGTGATGGGATTCTGCAACGACGAGCAGTATGAGGAATTCTTCCGTTCCGTTCCCGAGTTCGAGAAAATGCTCATCCGTTCCGGTATTCAACTGGTCAAGTATTGGTTCTCCATCACCGACGACGAGCAGGAGTTTCGCTTCAGTTGCCGGGTGCATGATCCCCTCAAGCAATGGAAGCTCAGCCCGATGGACCTCGAGTCCCGCCGCCGCTGGGAGGAATACACCAAGGTCAAGGAAGTCATGCTTGAACGCACCAGCATTCCCGAGGCACCCTGGCACATTGTGCAGGCGGTGGATAAGAAGAAGGCTCGCCTTAACTGTATCCATCACCTTCTCAGCCAGGTGCCCTACGAAGAAGTCAAACGCGACCCCATTGTTCTCCCCGAACGGGTCCATAATCCGGAGTACCACCGCAATCCTGTGCCGCCCGAAATGTTCGTGCCCGAGGTTTACTGAGACGTTTCCCGGTTAATTGATTCATTTGCCCTTGTCGGCGAATTCTGCACATTGTGGCCGATATGGCTAATTTCGACCTCATCGTCATCGGAGCCGGCCCGGCCGGCTATGTGGCCGCCATCAAGGCGGCCCAATTGGGCAAGAAAGTTGCCTGTGTGGAGAAGGACCGGGGCGGCGGGACCTGCAACAACTGGGGGTGCATCCCCACCAAGGCTCTCTTGAAAAATGCCGAACTCTACCACGATGTGGCCCATCGGGCCGATGAGTTCGGCTTCAAAGTTGAAGGACTCAGCTTCGACTGGGGCAAAATCATCAAACGCTCACGCACGGTCAGCGACAAGGGCGCGGCCGGGGTCGATTACCTTTTTAAAAAGAACAAAATCGATTCCCTCCGCGGCGAAGCCATCCTGGAAAAAGCCGGCCAGGTGAAGGTGAAACTGGCCGACGGCAAGGAGGAAACCCACACCGCCGCGAAGATTCTCATCGCCACGGGCTGCGTTTCCCGTCCGATGCCGGGGTTTCCCTTCAATGGCAAAACCGTCATCGGATCCAAGGAAGCCCTCGTGCTGGAGAAACTCCCCAAGTCCGCCGTCATCATCGGGGCTGGGGCCATCGGTATCGAGTTCGCCTACATTTTCAATGCCTTTGGCACCAAGGTGACGGTGGTGGAAATGCTCCCGAACATCCTGCCGGTCGAGGACACCGAGGTTTCGCAAACGCTGGAAAAATCCTTCACCAAACAAGGCATCACACTCCTGACCAATCACAAAACGACCAAGACCGAGGCTGGCGACAAAGGGGTGAAAATCACCGTCGCTGACGCGAAGGGTGCGGAGAAAGTGATCGAAGCCGACCTCGCTCTCGTCGCCATTGGTGTTTCCCCGGTCCTTCCCGCGGGTGGTCTCAAGATCGGACTCACGGAGAAGGGCTATATTCAAGTCAACGACCGCTACGAAACGACGGTTCCCGGCGTCTATGCCGCGGGTGACATCATCGGGCCGCCCTGGCTCGCGCACGTGGCCACTTTCGAAGCCCTTGAAGCCATCGAGGGTATGTTCGTGGCCGGCAAAAAACCAAAGAAGGTCACCGTTTTTCCGGGTTGCACCTATTGCCATCCGCAGGTCGCCAGCGTCGGTCTCACCGAACGCGCCGCCAAGGAAAAAGGCCTCAAGTTCAAGATTGGAAAGTTCCCGTTTATGGCCAGCGGAAAGGCCCGCGCCATCGGCGAGAGCGAAGGCTTCGTCAAACTCATCGTGGGCGAACCCCATGGCGAAATTCTCGGTGCGCACATCATCGGAGCGGATGCCACGGAAATGATCGCCGAACTGGGGCTCGCTATCAGCGGCGAACTCACTCTCGACGAAATCCACGCCACCATCCACGCCCATCCGACCCTGAGCGAGGCCGTGCACGAGGCCGCTCTCAGCGCGGACGGCCATGCCATCCACGTGTAAACCGGAAGTCGTCGTGTTTACAGCGGCTTCAACCCCGCCTCAATCTCGCGGCGGCGCGGTTCGAGGAAGGGCGGGAGGCTGAGCCGCTCGCCCAAGGCCTCAAGCGGTTCATCGGCGGTGAAGCCCGGTTCGTCCGTGGCGATCTCAAAAAGAATGCCGTTCGGTTCGCGGAAGTAGAGGCTGCGGAAATAAAAGCGATTGACCGGTCCGCTGGACGCGACGCGGAATTCCGCCAACCGTTCATCCCATGCCTCATAGTCCTTCAAGGTGGTGCGGAAGGCGACGTGATGAACCCCGCCAGCTCCTTGGCGCGCGGGTGGAAGTCCGGGTTCCTCGGCCACGTGCAATTCCGCCGCTGGACCGCCTTCCCCCATTTCATAAACGGAGATGGAGATCTTGTCGGCGAGGAGATACCCGCGCACCCGGCGCATTTGCATCACATCGCGGAGAACCACCTCAGTGCGTTCGAGCCTGGGCACACTGAGCGTGATCGGCCCCAGGCCGCGGATCTGGTGTGCGGCCGGCACCGGGCTTTTGTCCCACGGATGCGAGTCACCCCGCCCACCGTCATCGATCAGGCTCAGCCGCTGGCCTTCGGGATCTTCGAAGTCGAGGGTGAGACGCCCGTCGCGTTCGCTGAGGCCACCATGGGAAACTTTCGAATCCGCGAAGCGCTTCGCCCACCACTGGAGTGAAGCCCCGCCGTTCACCCGTAAGGCGGTGCGGACAATGCTGTGTGTGCCGCGCTGTTCGCGGGCGGCCGGCCAGTCGAAAAACGTCAGATCGCTGCCGGGTGTGGCCTTTCCGTCGGCATAGAACAAATGATAGGCGGAAACGTCGTCCTGATTGACGGTCTTCTTCACCAGCCGCAGGCCCAGCGTCCGGGTGTAAAAGTCGTGGTTGTCGCGGGCTCTGGCCGTGACCGCGGTGAGATGGTGAATGCCGTGGAGTTGCATCAGGCGTAGGCTGCGGATGGAGAGGTTGATTCTTTGAGCATTGTTTTGGCGGGCGGGCGGGGCAGAATAGTCCTTCTATGCGCGGGCCCTGGCTTGTTTCGATCCGGCGGATTCACACTTTCCTGAGTATTTTCTTCTCACCTTTGTTGGTGATGTTTCTTCTCACGGGATTCTGGCAGATGGCAATCCCGGAGGAGGAAAGGGAGAAGGCGGGATGGTTTCACAAACTGGCGGAGGATTTTTCCAAGGTGCATACGGATGCCTATTTCCCGAAGGCTGGGGTGGCGGATCCTTCCGTTGCGGGGTTTAAGATCCTGGTGGTGGCGCTGTGTGTGGCTCTTCTTGTCTCGATTGTGCTGGGTCTGGTCCTGGCTTGGAACAATGCAAAGAACAAATGGTGGTCCTTTGGTGCATTGTTGCTCGGAATTGTGGTGCCTGCCCTGCTCCTCTGGCGGGCTTGAATTTACTTGGTGTCCTTCTCCCGATAAGCCTTGTGGCCTTCTTTCTTGGCCTTGCCGAGGAGGGTAATCACATTCTGGGCCTCAACCAACTGGCCGGCCTGCAGGGCGGCATTGAGCTTGTCCACATCGGCGTCGAATGCCGCCATGTCCCGGCGATAGTTTTGTAAAAATGTCTCTTGCTCGGCGGGGGGAACGTTCTTGAGCATTTTGGGATCGAGTTCCATGCAGATCAGGGTCTCCTCTTTGATGATGGCGCCCAATTTCACGTAGGTTTCTTTGTTGGAGTCCTTGGGATCCTTCAACCGGTCCCGCAGTTTGTGGAAAGCTTTCTCCAGGCGCTCCCAGGATTTCTCCATCGGAGTGTCGGCCCGGATTTGCGGCACGAGAAAAACCAGGGCCGTCACGAGGTAGAGAAAGGATGCAGGGAGGGGGAGAAACCGGATGTTCATCGCCGCAATTCATAGCGAAACCCGCACAAGGGACACGAGGAAATCCTCACGCCGCTCCGAACTTTTCGTTCAACCACTGTTTAGCCTTCGCAAGTTCGGCGGAGCTGAGTTCGTGCCCGCCTTCGCTCCAATCTAGGGTGACCTCCGCCCCGGCCCGTTCAAGCAGTGTCGCCAGCGTGCGGGTGTTCTCCGGGGCGATCAGGCGGTCGGTTTTTCCGCCCGCCAGAAAAACTCCCACGCCACCGAGCTCCGGCAGGCGGGGCGGATGAAGGGGAACCATGGCGCGGAGAAGAACTGCACCGCGCAGAATTTCCGGACGCAGCAGCAACAGTCCGGTCGCGATGTTGGCACCGTTGGAGTATCCAACGGCCACGACCGGGCGTCCAAAGAGACCATGATCCGCCAGAAACGCCGCGACAAAATCGGCCAGTTCATGCGTGCGAAAAATCAGGTCCTCCTCGTCAAAAACGCCTTCGGCGAGGCGGCGAAAAAAGCGCGGCATCCCGTTCTCCAGAATCTTCCCGCGCGGGCTCAAAAGAGTCGCTCCGGGAAAAAGCGAACCCCCCAATTCGAGCAGATCGTTTTCATTGCCGCCCGTGCCGTGGAGCAAGAGCAGGACAGGCTGATCCGGTTGACCGGGGATATGACGATGGCTGAAAGTCTCGGGCATCACCTACTATGAGCGGTCTCATCCCACTTGCAAACGGCCGGCGCATTCTCCGCCATTTGTTGTTTGCCTGTGTTGTGACTACAGTGCGTCCCGTGAACGCCAATCAGCTCGGCGGGGAGAAATCCCCCTATCTTCTCCAGCACAAGGACAACCCGGTCAATTGGCAGCCCTGGGGCGAAGCGGCTTTTGCTGAGGCGAAACGGCGGAACAAACCGGTCTTTCTCTCCATCGGATATTCAACCTGCCATTGGTGTCATGTGATGGCCCACGAGTCGTTCGAAAATCCCGCCATCGCGAAATTGCTGAATGAGAATTTCGTCAACATCAAGGTGGACCGTGAGGAGCGGCCCGATGTGGACCGGCTCTACATGGCCTTCGTGCAGGCCACGACGGGTGGCGGTGGCTGGCCCATGAGCGTGTGGCTCACGCCGGACGGAAAACCCTTCTTCGGCGGAACCTATTTTCCGCCGGAGGATAGATACGGCAGGGTTGGCTTCCCGGGCCTTTTGCAACAAATCGCGCAGATTTGGGAAAAGGACCGCGCCCGCGTCGAGCAGGAAGGCTCGCGGGTGATGGAGGCTCTCAGCGAGCCGGGAAAGGATGCGGCTGGAGAGGCGTTCCAAAAAAATGAAATGCCGCTGCGGCGCGGATCCGACAGCCTGGCTCGCAGCTTTGACGAAGCGGAAGGCGGGTTCGGGAGCGCGCCGAAGTTTCCCCGTCCCTCCACCTTGAATTTTCTTCTGCGCTATGCAGACCGCGATGAGCATGCCGCGAAGATGGCGCTCCAGACCCTCAGCATGATGGCCGCGGGCGGGTTGCGCGATCATCTGGGCGGCGGCTTTCATCGCTATTCGGTGGATGAATACTGGCACGTTCCGCATTTCGAAAAAATGCTCTACGATCAGGCGCAGCTGGCCATTTCCTACATCGAGGCGTGGCAGATGACGCAGGATGAATTCTTCGCCGGCATCGCGCGCGAAACTCTGGATTACGTGCTGCGGGACATGACCCATCCCGGCGGCGGCTTTTACTCAGCCGAGGATGCCGACAGTCTGCTGGCTCACGGACGCCCGGAGCATGCCGAGGGAGCATTTTACGTCTGGAGCAAACAGGAAATCGTCGAGGCTCTGGGCGCAAAGGATGCGGAGATATTCTGCCGTCATTATGGCGTGGAGGAGAATGGCAACGCCCCGGCGGGCAGCGATCCGCACGGGGAATTCACTGGCAAGAATATTTTGATCGAACGCGAAGCCTCCGGCGCGGACGCCCTGGCCGCCAGCCGGGAAAAACTTCTCGCCCTGCGGGCCAAACGCCCGCGTCCGCATCTCGATGACAAGATTCTCACGGCTTGGAACGGACTCATGATCTCGGCCTTCGCCAAAGCGGGAGCGGCGCTGTCCGAGCCCCGCTACCTCGCCGCCGCCTCCAAGGCAGCAGATTTTCTCCAGGCGCAGCTTACGAAGGATGGCAAACTCCTGCGCACCTGGCGGGGCGAACCCGGCAACATTCCGGGCTTCGCGGAGGATTACGCGTTTTTGATCCAGGGCTTGCTCGACCTCTACGAGGCGGATTTCGACCTGCGCTGGTTGAAATGGGCGGCGGAGTTGCAAGCTGTGCAGGATGATTTGTTTTGGGACGAGACGGGCGGAAGCTACTTCAGCAGCGCGGGCGATGATCCTTTGGTTCGTGTGCGGATGAAAGAGGACTACGATGGAGCCGAGCCCTCGGCCAATTCCATCAGTGCACGCAATCTTTTGCGCCTGGCCCGCATGCTGCACGATGACGCACGCGAGGCGAAGGCGGGACGCATCATCGCCTCGCATCAAATCCAAATGGAACGCGCGCCGACGGCCGTTCCGCAAATGCTCGTCGCGCTCGATCTTGCGCTTTCCCCGCCGTCCCAAGCGGTGGTGACGGGTCAGCGCGGGGCGGAGGATGTCCGGCAATGGACGGCAAAACTTCACCGTGATTTCCAGCCGCGCCGGGTTCTCTTGCTGGCCGATGGCGATGAGTTTTTCGCAAAAAACAATCCCGCGCTGGCGCTGATGAAACCGGTGAACGGAAAGGCCGCGCTTTATCTGTGCGAGAACTTCACCTGCCAGGCACCACAGGTGTTAGAGTAGAAGGGGCCGGAGGCCGCCTCTACCCCTTCAATACGACTTCGCCCAAATGACCCGTTGCCGGCTGGGTTCGCCGGTGAAGATACACGTCCCGGCCTCCGGCGAACTCTCAAAAGGAATGCAGCGGATGGTGACCTTAAGGTCTTCCTTGATCTGCTCTTCGACCTTCGCGCTTCCGTTCCAATGGGCCAGGGCGAAGCCGCCGTGAATCTCGGGCTTCTCCGCGTTCTTCGGCGTGAAAAATGCATAAAACTCATCGCGCGATTCAATAACTTTGGTCTGGCTTTCGCGAAACGTGGTGGCGCGGGCCAGCAGGGCGTCCTGAATTTCGTCAAGAATGGCACTGACTTGCGCGGGGAGGTCGGCGGCGGGCACGAAGGATTTTTCCTTGGGCGGCTTGTCGCGACGGGCCACGGCCACGGTGCCTTGTTCCAGATCGCGTGGTCCGATCTCGATCCGCAAGGGAATGCCTTTCTTGATCCACTCCCAATTCTTTACGCCGCCGCCCAGATCGCGGGCATCGATCTCGACCTGGATGGGGTCGCCGTGGAAACGCACTTCGCGCAACTGCGCGGCCAGTTTCTCCGTGGCTTCCAACACCGCCGCCTTGGAGTCTTCCTTCGGCGTGATGGGAATAATGACGGCGTGGGCCGGGGCGATGCGGGGCGGCAGGATGAGTCCGTCGTCATCGCCATGGGCCATGATGAGCGTGCCGATCAGGCGCGTGCTCACGCCCCAGCTTGTGGTCCAGGCGTGTTCGAGCGTGCCGTCGCGGCCTTGGAATTGGATGCCGGACGCCTTGGAAAAATTCTGTCCGAGAAAATGCGAGGTGCCTGCCTGGATGGCCTTGCGGTCCTGCACCATCGCTTCAATGCAAAGCGTCTGCACCGCACCGGGGAAACGTTCGCCCTCGCTCTTCTCGCCCGTGAGAACGGGAATCGCCAGGTACTCCCGGGCAAAAGTCTCATAGACGCCCAGCATCTTCGTCACTTCCTCCCGCGCTTCCGCTTCGGTCTCGTGAGCGGTGTGCCCCTCCTGCCAAAGAAACTCTGCCGTGCGCAGAAAAAGGCGCGGGCGCATTTCCCAGCGGACAACGTTGGCCCATTGGTTGATCAAAATCGGCAGATCGCGCCAGGATTTCACCCATCGTGCATAGGCGGCTCCAATAATGGTTTCGGACGTGGGACGGATGACCAGCGGTTCAGACAAAGGACCGGCCGGCACAAGTTTGCCGTCCTTCATTTCCAACCGGTGATGAGTGACGACGGCGCATTCCTTGGCGAACCCCTCGACATGCGCAGCCTCTTTTTCCAAATAGCTCAGAGGAATGAACAGTGGGAAGTACGCATTGCGATGTCCGGTCTCCTTGAACATCCGGTCGAGCACGGACTGCATGCGTTCCCACAGCGCGTAGCCCCACGGTTTGATGACCATGCAGCCGCGAACCTCGGAGTTCTCGGCCAGATCGGCGGCGCGGACGACCTGCTGATACCATTCGGGGAAATCGGCGCTGCGGGTGGGAGAGATGGCGGTTTTTTCGCTCATTGTAGGGATTTCAGGAAGTTCTCGAAAAACTCTGCGCCGGCTTCGAGGTCAGCGATGGAAATAAATTCGTCGGCGGTATGGGCCTGCGCGATGGAGCCGGGTCCGAGGGCCACGGCTGGCATGCCGGCAGCAGCGAAGATCGCCCCGTCACAGAACCAGGGTGCGCCTACCGGCGTCGCACCGCAGGCGGAGAGCTTCGCAATCAAGGGATGGCTGGCGTCGGTCAGCATGGGCTCGGATTTTTTTACCAGAATTTCCAATTCGGGATATCCGGCTGCGACGGAGTCGATCAGCGATTGCACGTCCTGTCCGGGGATGGTGCGAAAATCCACGGTGGCTTCGCAGAAATCCGGAACAATGTTGGTTTTGCTGCCGCCCCGGATGGTGCCGATATTATAGGTCGGAGGGCCGAGGACGGCGTCGCGCCGGGGGGAAAAATCTTCCGCGATTTTTTCGCGCAGGAAAGTCAGGGCCTCCAGGATGAGATTGATGGCATTGACGCCCTGCTCCGGAGTCGAGGAATGCGCCGCCCGCCCGCGGGCCCGCAGGGTCAGCCAGACGGAGCCCTTGTGGGTGTGGACGGTCTTGAGATCGGTCGGCTCGCCCACGATGACGAAATCGAATTTTTCCTGCGCGGCTAAAGCCTTGGCTCCGTGCTGTCCGGTTTCCTCACTCATGAGCCCGGCAAACCAGATTTCGTGGGAAAGCGTCGGTACGATCCCGCGATTCTCGCTCAAAGCGGTGAGCATCGAGGCCATGGGACCCTTGGTGTCGCTCGCTCCGCGTCCCCACACTTTTCCGTCGCGGATCTCGCCGCCGAAGGGATCAATGGTCATGCCGACAACGCTGACGGTGTCGGTGTGCGGAGCGAAGAGCAGGCGCGGTTTGCCCGGGCGGTCGGAGGGAAAACGCGCGACCACATTGGGCCGGTCGGGAAAAACCTCGCGCAGGGAGGTTTCCGCCCCGAGGTCGCGGAGAAATCCGGCCAGGAATTCCGCGCAGTTTTTTTCCCCGGTGAGTTCCGTGCCGGGATTGCCGTCCGGGTTGACGCTCGGAATGCGAACGAGTTCGCTCAGAAGATCAACGGTGGCGCTCATGCCTTTTTGTGGGAAAGATACCACTCGACGAATTTCGGGATGCCCTCGGAAATTTTGACCTGCGGATTGTAGCCCAGAAGGGCGCGGGCCTTGTCGATATCCGCGCAGGTGAGCGGCATATCGCCCTGTTGTTCGGGCAGGCGCTCGATCTCCGCCTTCTTGCCGAGGGCGGTTTCGATGGAAGCGATCAGATCCGACAACGTGGTGGTCTGACTTTCCCCTAGGTTGAAAATCTCGAAGGGAGTGCGGCGGTAACTCAGCGCGCCCGCCACGCCCTGGACGATATCGTCCACATAGGTGTAATCCCGCCGCGTCGATCCGTCGCCGTATTGCTGGATCGATTTGCCGTGGAAAATATGGTCAGTGAATTTGTGGATGGCGAGGTCCGGGCGTTGGGCCGGTCCGTAAACGGTAAAGAATCGCAAACAAACCACGCGCAGACCGTAGAGGTGGGAGTAGTTGCCGCAAAGATGCTCGCCGGCGAGCTTGGTCGCGGCGTAGGGACTGAGAGTTTGGGGCAGCGGGGTGTCCTCCGAAAAGGGCACTTTGCGGGCCAGTCCATAGACCGAAGAACTGGAGGCAAAAAGAAATTGCGAGACACCCCCGGCCTTGGCCGCTTCCAGCATATTGTAAGTGCCGGTGACGTTCGTCTCGATGTAGGCGAGCGGGTTCTCCACGGAAGGCCGCACCCCGGCCCGCGCCGCAATATGCACAATGGCGTCGAACTTTGCGCCGGTGACGACCTCGCGCATCTTCTCCGCATCGCGAATGTCCCCTTCGATCACCTCCACCTGACTCTCGAAATCCCGGACGTTTTCGCGTTTGATGGCGGGATTGTAGAAGTCGTTGAAATCATCCAGAACGGTCACGGCATGCCCGGCGCGAAGGAGTTTGCGCACAGCATGGGAGCCGATAAAGCCGGCGCCGCCGGTCACGAGAACTTTCATCCAAGGAACCTATCGGGCGGGTGAAAATGGCGGCAAGAGGTAAAATGACGAATTTCGAATGACGGGTGACGAAACAATTCCCTCTGGCCGAATGACAAACGGACGCGACTCCGTTTCCAAGCCTCTCCGGCGTCGTCTTCCTTCGTCCTTATGTATTCGGAATTATTCATTGAATTGCCTGCGCCTCAGCCAGATGTCCACCGGCCACAAAAGGAGTGCCAGCATGAGAAAGTACGGGGCCAGGTCCTGACGCGTCTTGACCCCGTGGATGGCGGGGCGGAAGACGATCTCCGGTTGCGCTGGGAATTTTCCGGAAGTCAGGGCGGAGATTTTCCCGAGCAAGGGATTTCCATCGCCGGTGATGCGGAATTCGGCGGGATAATCCCGCGTCCAGGCGGCCGCAACCGGGCGGGTGCTGCCGTCACTGACGGCAATCATGGCGGACTCGGAGTCGGGGGTTTTGATTTTTGCGCGATAAAGACCGGGCGCAACCTGCGGGGCGGGGAGGGATACGGGAACTGCGCCTTGTGCTGCGATTGATACCGTGACGTCCAAGCCGTCGCGGAACTTTCCCTCCGGCGTCACCGCCTCGGCCTCGATGACGAGTTCGTCATCCTCCTCGCGAACGGAGACAGAAAAATCCTTGCGGCTTCCGTCCCGCACCAAGGCGCGGGCGGCCTGGGCCCAGAACTTTCCATAGCCCGGCCAGCCCAGCCACTCCGAGGCCCAGCGGGCCTTGGCATCGCTGGTGAACGCCGCGACCTGACCCAAGCCATAGCGCCAGGTCGCGAAGAGCGGATCCCCGCCTTCGCTGGTGAGCAGCAGCTCGGCTCCGGGTTTCAACTTGGAAATATTCAAGCCGAGCAACAGGGGCGCTTCGGACCAGGGAATTCCCTGCAAGACCGGTTGCTTCCCCGCGGCACTGGCCAGAAAGGCGTCCTCCCGCAGACTGGATTCGGCGGCGCGCATGGTCTCCAGGGTGAAGAGACGAGGGAGGGACGTTGCGTCCGCGGTAAGATAAAAGCGCCCGCCTCCCGCCGCCGCCAGTTGACGCAGGAAGGCCGTGTCGCGGTCCTGTTCGGTTCCCAGCGCCACGATGGAAAGGGTAATCCGGCTGGCCAGCATGGCGGCGGCGAGATCGAGGGCCGAACCACCTCCGGGTGAACCGCCGCCCTCACCGGCTTTTTTCTCCTCGGCGTCGGCGGCATCGGAGAAAAGAATGATGTGTTTGATTTTCGCCTGGGCGTCCCGCAGGCGGGGGAAGGCTTCAGCCAGCGAGGTGTAGATATAAATTCCGCCGCCGCCCGCTGTGATTCCGGCAATGCGCCGCGCCGCCGCCTGCCTGTCGCCGATTTTGCCGAGGGGAACCACGTCCTGCACCCGGGTGTCCACGGCAAAAACCCCGAAGAGATCCTTGCCTTGCAGAACATCCAGCGCGAGGACGGCTCCCTCGTTGGCTAGGGCGATTTTTTGTTGTCCTCCCGCCATCGCGGTCATCGAGCCCGAGCGGTCGAGGATGACGAGCAGGGCGACGACCGGGGTTTCCTCGCGCTCCTGACGTTCGATCTGCACGGGCAGCATGGTGGCCACGGCCGTGCGGAAATATCCTCCGGCCCCGAAGCTGTCCTCCCCACCGATCATGAGGAAGCCTCCTCCGAAATTCCGCACCCAATCCTGCAGCAGTGTGAATTGTCCCTCGGCAAAATCCGCCGCCGGAGCATCGGCAAACACGACCAGGTCGAAGGCCTCAAGGCCTTCCATTTCCCTGGGAAAACCCGCTGGCGGGCGCAGGTCGACCTGGAAATCGGTGGCCCGGAGCGCGGCGGCCAACGATTCGGATTGTTCGGGGTTTTTGTCAATGACAAGCACGCGGGCCGGACCGCCGTGCATCAACACCATTTTCCGCCGGTTGTTTTCCGCGTGGGTGTCTGCGGATGACACCACTTCCACTTCGTAAAGCGCGGTGCGACCTTCCGCTTTCACTTTGGGAAAAACGATCTCCGAACTTCCTTCCGAGAGCGATGTTTGTCTCTCCGCAACCAGGAGGTTGTTCTGGTAGAGCCGCACAGTGGCGGACTCCACCGCGGAGCCGGCCTGGATTACCGCGGTAAGGTCGAAGACCTCGCCCTCCCGCACGAGCGAGGGGGTCTTTAGCGCGGTCACGGCGGTTTCCTGGCCGGCCGGTGAAGAAAGCGGCACCGTATCCACCTCGATGTTCCGTTCCGCCAAGGCGGCCGCAGTTTCAATGGGATCGTGACCGCTGGTATTCAAGCCGTCACAGAGCAACACAATGCGCCCGGCGCGGTCCGCAGGCAAAATCGCAGCGGCGAATTCCAAGGCGGAGGCGAGGTCTGTCGCATCCTTTGCGTCTGGCGGGGAAACGGTCCCGCTGCGCTTCGCCCCGAAGGGTTTGGAGATCACGGGCTCGCGGGCAAAAAGCACCTCAGCTGCCCGCTTGTCCTCCTTCGGCATGGCCCGGGCGGTAAAACTCTCCCCTGCCGACATGGCTTCCGGAGACAGACTTGCGGACACATCCCGGAGAAAAACCACCGCCGGCTCGGTCGTTTCCGTGACCCGGCGCGGTCCGGCCAGGGCCAGACAAAGCAAGGCCGCAATCAGGGCGCGAAGGCCCAGACAAAGCGCAGCCTGCCGGGCCGTCCAGTGCGTCAGCGATCGCCGCCTGGCCAGAAGGATGATGGCAAGAGCGACCGGGAAAAGAACAAGAAAAACCGGCCTATCGAAATCCCACATCCCGGGAGCTCTATCCCGCCGTCACCGGCTCTGCTGTTTCCAAGGGAACGGCGGATGCGGCCAGTTCGCGGGCCACGTGATCGGCCAACAAGCGGTGGCCGCGCTCAAAGAGAAAAACAAAGGGTGCGCCACTGGAGGACGGAAGGGCCAACTTTTCGAAAAGAAAGCGCGACTCACGCTCCGGCACGGTATCCTTCACGGGAACTTCCACGACCAGGGCTCCGTGCCAGCGGGGGCTCAGGAAGAACGTCCGTCCGCCGTCAAAGCGCACCAGCCAGCCAAAGTGGTTCTTCGGGAGGCGTGGTCCGCCGCCACTCAGGCAGGGAACGACTGCCGCCACCTTTTCGGTCGTGGCATGAGCCCGGCGCAGGGCCAACTCGCATTGTCCGGGCAGCTTGAACGAAAAATCCGCCAATTCGGAACCGGCGGCCGGGCCGTTGAGTTTGCGCCAGGCCAGCCAGAGAATCGCGGATATACTGCGCAACATCCGCGGAAGGATGAACCAAATGGTGCCCAGCACGACGATCGTGATGACCAGGGCCACCACGGGATGCCATGCGATGATGCCCAGTCCACCCAGGACGATCGCGTCCTCGCCGAGGCTTAAGCCGATATTGGAGACAGGTTCCGGCGACGTATTGGCCACCAGACGGGTTCCGGCTTTGGCGGCATGAGACGTGAGCGTGACCCCGCCCGCCAGGAGCGCGGCAATGACCTTCACGGACGGATCAGCCTCCCCGAGCGCCAGAACTGCGAGCAATGCTCCGCCGAGCGGCCGGATGAAGGTGTGGATGGCATCATTGGCCGTGTCGATCCACGGAATCTTGTCAGCGAAAAACTCAAGGATATAAAGCACTCCCGCCACCGCCACCACCCAGGGATTGCCCAATGCGGCCAGTTCATGAAGCTGGCCAGGCAGGACGACCCATCCAAAGTGAATGGCCAGCCCGGCGGCGAAGACTGTGAGGTAGAGATTGACACCGGCCAGGGCGGCCAGGCCAAGCGCGACACTCAGCGTTTCGAGCAAATCCATGGCGCGAATATCCCGCAAGCGGGCGCGAAGTCACGCGCTTTTCTAGGGGAAATCCGGGCAAAAAAAGAACCCTCTCCGCCGAAGCAGAGAGGGTTCTGATGATTTTTTAGGATTAAACCCGTTCGCTTAGAACGAGAAGGTCACCTTGCCACCACCCCAGAAGGTGCTGTTTTCGGTGCCCAAGAGGTTCTGATCCTGGTAGCTGTAGGCACCATACCCGTAGAGGGTGATGGTGTCGTTGATCTTGATCGGCACGCCGAGACCAACTTCGAAGTTGTTGAAGCCGGTCAGGAGACCGCCGTCATTCTGGAAGTTGTAGTCGAAGCTGGCGCCAATGGCAACCCAAGGAGCCAGGGAGAGGATGTCCTTGTAGAGCGGGATGGCTCCGTCGATGCGGGCGAGCAGGTAGCTGGAGCTGGTTTCAACCGCACCGGTGCCGGCTTCGAAGTTTTCCAGATCAGGTCCGAGGTTGAAGAAGTAGGTCAACGACGGGGTGATCGTGATGCCTGCGGGCAGCTCAATGGTGTAAGCAGCCTTAACATTCAGCTCGTTCTGATACAGTTCCGAGTTCATGTAGTAGTAGAAGATATACCCGAAGGAGACCGCGAGGTTTCCGAAGGTGTGGGTATAGCTCGTATACACATCGAGTTCTTTGTAGGCCGTGTTGCCGATTCCGAAGGCCACCCAGGCGCCGACGTTAATGAAATCGTTTTCGGTGATGTACCAGGTGGCATTGAGGTCGGTCCAGTAAAGGCTCGAACCGTATTCTTCATTGCCGCGAAGTACGTTCACACCGCGGAACATGTAAAGGCTGTCCCAGCCGGTGCTGAGGGCTGCCCCCCAGATTTTGCGCTCTTCTTCGACAACGACTTTTTCTTTGAACGATTTGCCATCACCGGCAAGCAGCGGCTTGGAAGCAAGCAACGACGCCATAACGACGGTGGCCAGAATCTTGGTAGCTAGTTTCATGGTATTTTTCTTTGTTTTTTTGGTTTGTGGTTTTGCAGCCGCTTGCCTGTGCTTGTGCAAAGACTCCGACTAATCACGTGCTCTTAGCACGTTATGTGCCAAGGTTTTTAAGGGTGGCCTACAGAGGAGTCAAAACTTTTTTCAAGTTTTTTGAACAATTCCCGACAGGAGTTGTCACTCCTTGGACATCCGATCCAGAACCCGGAGCCCGACTCAGGCCGAGACAATGTTAATGTCTTCCGGCTGAATGCGGCAAAAAACCTCTTCCCCCTCATGGAAGTCGAATTCCTGCTGTCCGTCGTTGGTCAGGCAGGCTCCGAGTTCCAGGCCGCCCTGAACGATCACGGTCAGGTCGTCCACCGCCCCCTTGAAAATTTCCGCGGCGATGCGGCCGGGGAAGATGTTGCGTCCGACGGCGGGGGTGCGGGAAAGCCGGAGCCGCTCTGGTCGCAGGGAGAGCAAAACGTTTTCGTGTGTGGCCTGCGGGGAGTCCTTGACGTCAAGTTCCAGTCCGCCTTCGAGGCGACAGCGGAGGAGTCCGCTTCCCCGCGACAGCACGGTAGCCTCGACGATGTTGGTTTCGCCGATGAAGGTGGCCACGAAGCGGGTGGCGGGCTGATAATAGATCTCATTGACCGTGCCAATCTGCTCGACCCGCCCGGCGCTGAGCACGGCCACGCGGTCGCTCATGGTGAGGGCTTCCTCCTGATCGTGGGTGACGAAGATGAAAGTAATGCCGAGGCGTTTCTGGAGCTGCTTGAGTTCGATCCGCATCTGGGTCCGCAATTTGGCGTCGAGGGCGCTGAGCGGTTCATCGAGGAGGAGGACCTTGGGTTCGCAGACGATGGCGCGGGCCAGGGCCACCCGCTGACGCTGACCGCCGGAGAGCTGGGCCGGCTTGCGATCGACGAACTGCCCGAGCGAAGTCATCTCAATCACGCGGTCCACTTTGGATTTGATGTCGGCGGTTGCGACTTTCTTCATGCGCAAGCCGAACGCGATATTTTCGTAAATACTTAGATGGGGAAAAAGCGCGTAGCTTTGGAAGACCTGATTGACGTCGCGCCGGTAGGGAGGATCGAAAGTGACGTCCTTGCCGCCGATAAGAACCTGGC
>JBMOHI010000002.1:0-27319 GCA_049317925.1 Terrimicrobiaceae bacterium | reverse complement strand
CTAGAACCGGAACTTCGGCTTCTCCGCCGGAGGAGTCGGGGTCGCGGCGGGCGCGGTGATTTCCTCGGGGGCGATGTTCAAATCCGGCGGCGGAACATTGACCTCAGGGAGTGGTGTATCATTGACCTGCTCGCCCCGATAACGGGCACCCGAGGCCCCCCGCTTTTTGTTTCCAGACCTCGTGCCGCCATCCGCGGAGGCAAGAGACTCGCGCGGCTCCGGCGGTCGCGGCGGCGCCACCGCCATGGCTTCATTGGCCACATATCCCGTCCTCTGATCCTCCAACTGAACCCGGCTGTAACCCATGTCTTGGCTCAAAAGCTTCACCCGGGTATCGACCGGAAGCGAAGCATCGGGGCCGCTCCGCTGCATGGGACTGAGACGATAAAACGGGGTGTAGTTCCGGATAATCACGAACTCCGGTGCCTGATCCGGGGCAAAGTTCTTGGGCGCGGCGCACGATGCCAACGCACCGGCGATGCCCAAGGCAAGGATGGTTCGGACCATGATCATTGAGGGGAACTTTTAGCAGCAGGCCCACCATTCGCAATAGCGACCTCGTGACGGTACACCGCCTCGATGCGGCTGGCCGTATCCGCAGCCGAATACGAATTCTCCACCCGGATGCGCGCGGCCGCACCGAGTTGAGCGCGCAACGCCGGCGAATCGGTCAGCCGCGCCAGTTGCCCCGCGAAAGCCGCCAGATCGCCAGCCGGGGCCAGCAAGCCTTCCTTCTCGTCACTCAGCGCGGCGGCAATGCCTTCGAGCCGGGAGGACAAAACCGGCAGCCCGGAAGCCATCGCCTCCAGCACGGCCATGGGCAATCCTTCGTAGAGCGAAGGCAGGAGGAAAACATCGAGAGCCCGGTAGAATTCGGCACGTTCGGAAACCGCTCCCAAAAATCGCATCCGATCACCCACGCCAAGCCGCGCGGCCTGTGCCGCCAGCGCGTCTTTCTCCGGGCCGGATCCGGCCACCACAAAATGGACTCCTGGATGACGCGTCGCCAATTCCGGCAGGAGGGCGAAGTTTTTCTCGTAAGCGAGCCGCCCCATGCCGCCGGCCACGAAGGCATCATGAGGGATTCCCCAGCGCCGCCGGGCCGCGATTTTCTCGGTCACGGTCGCCGGGCGGAACTCCGCCACATTGATGCCGTTTGGAATCACTGTGATGCGATCGCGCGGCACCGCCTCCCACCGCATCAGAAAATCCCGGACACCTTCCGAGACTGCCAGCACGCGCGAGGAAAAAAGATGCGAAACCGCATCCGGCACGAGCGAGCCCACGCCGCGGAATTTCAGATCCCCGCTGGTGTGATCGTGCGCGATGCAGGTGCCACCGCCGGCCAGGGCCGCCAGCGGTTTGGCCAGCCAGTTCGACCCCTGCAAATGGAAATGAAGAACCTGAAAATTCCCGCGACGAACCAACGCGACAAGGGCCGGGACGTAGGCCGGGGGCCACTTCGCGCGGGAAAGGACATGGACGCGCAGGCCGAGTTTTTCCAGCTCATCGGCAAAAGGGCCGCGTCCGTGCATGACCGCAACCTCGACCTCGAACTCCTCCTGGTCACGTTGCTTCAACATGTCGAGCAGCGCGGTTTGCGCCCCGCCCAGACCGAGGTGATCAATGACGTGCAGCACGCGGATCATGAGGGAAGAGCGGTCAGAAACGTCTCCACATTCGTGGCGTTGGCGTGCCATTCGCGGACAAAGCGCGCGCATTCGTCCTGAGCGGCGGCAAGCTCTGCCGGACTCGCCAGCAAACGTTCCGCGTGCTGCACCAGCCGGTCAAAACTGCCCAAGGCGCAAACCCCAGCGCCAAAATGCTGGAACATTCCGTCCGGATCCACCACCAGTGAAAGAATGGCGGCATGTCCGAGACCGGAATGGATGAACGTATTCGGCACACCTTCGCGGTCAGAAGTATTGACGAAGATGGCCGCGGCGTTGAAGTGCGTTTGAATTTCGCGATAGGGCGCGGCTTCGAGAAACTCGACGTTGGGAATCTGCTCCGCCCGACGCTTTACCTCTTTCCACAAGGGCTCGTCCTGCACGGAACAAATCATGCGGCAGCGCGCCCGCGGCAGACGTTCGGCCAGGTCGAGGAAGAGATGCGGACGCTTTACCGGATGACAGCGTGCCACCCAGAGCAGATCAACCGGCTTGTCCGCACCGCGATAAAATTCCGGCTTCTGCAAAAGCAGCCGCGTCACCGCACAGGACATGCCCTTATCCCGGAACAACCGGGCCTGATGTTCCGTGATCCCGAAACGGGCATCCGCCAGACGCATGCCGCGCTCGAAGAGGAATCCACGAACCGGATTGTCAGCACGAAAACCGCCATCGATTTCCGCATCCAAGGCGCAGACAAAAATGAGGCGGAATGCCCGGAACCGGCGCAGTTGGCAGAGAATGTAAAGCCACGCCGTCCAACCATAAACCACGACAAAATCCGGACGCTCTTCACCAAGGATGCGCCAGATCACGGGAAGGGCGGTCAAACTGTCAGCCAATCCCCCGGTGTCGAAGCGTTTGCCGACACGAATCGTGATGCCATCCCAAACAACGCCGTCCTGCTGCCCGGTGTCCGCCGCCAGAATTGTCGCCTGATGTCCACGCGCCACCAATTCGCGGGCCAGCAGCGCCACTTGCAACTCCGCGCCCCCCGAGGCGCGTTGAGAAGACGGGTCCAGCGCGAGGTGCGCGTGACCAGAGAGAAAAAGGAATTTCACGCCGTCGGCTTTATCGAACGCGCGGGATTTCCCGCCACCACCTCGCCGGGCGCGACGTCGTGCAAAACGACAGACCCCGCCCCGATGACCGCGCCATCGCCAATCCTCACCGCGCCGAGGATGACCACGTTGCAGCCCACATCGACGTTATCACCCAGCACCGGGGCAGCGCCGTTTTTCTCGCCCAGCGTAGTGCAGTGCCGCAGGGCGCAGTTTTTTCCAATCACGGCTTTCTCATGCACGACCAGGCCCATGCCATGATACAAACGCAGGCCGGATCCGATGCGCGATTTGAGATTCAACTCGATCCCCATCCCCCATTCGACCAGCACCACGTAAAGGGCCGCGACCGGATATCCCAGCCAACGCAGGGGCTCCGGCTCGCGCAGAAGCGCCTGCGCGGCACGATACAACACCAGCGCACCCTGACTTTTCCAACTGCCACGGTTGGCCTCCCAGTCTTGCAGGATGGCGTCTTTCATTTAGCGTGCGGGAGTTTCATGGAGGTCCACTTCTATCTTCCGGAAAAGTATTTGCCGGATTCCGCCCGGCAGGAAGCTTGGAAAGAGGGGAAAATCACCACTCTCGAACAAGGGGGCAAGATCGCGTGCGCACAATGCTGGATTTATCAAACCTGGGTGGCGTTGCAAAGCGCGGGCGTGAAGGTGAACCTGACCCCGGAAATTCCGCGAGAAGGGATTCTCGTCGGGCTGAGCGGATTCTTCGGCGATGATTTTCGTGCGCCGGACGATGTTTTTTTTGCGGGCATCGTGGCCGATTACCTTCCCCATCCGGGCGCCCATCTGCACATTTTGCAAAACCCCGTGCATGCCCGCCGGCTGCGGCACTCAGCCTACATGCCGCTCTGGCCTCATCCCAATCTCATCCCGCGCGAAGCTAACCGGGGAGACGTTTTTGAAACGATCGGCTTTTTCGGCGACGCGCAAAATCTCGCCCCGGAGTTAAGGGACCCGGCCTGGATTGAGCAACTTGGAGCGATGGGGCTGCGCCTGGTGATTTACGACGCCAATCGCTGGCACGACTACAGTGACGCGGATTGCGTGATTGCCATTCGCGGTTTCGGCTTATCGCCATATCTCCACAAACCCGCGACCAAGCTCTACAATGCCTGGCTGGCGGGCGTTCCCTTTATCGGCGGGATGGATTCCGCCTACGCCGCGGATGGCCGGGCCGGGGTGAACTTTCTTCAAGCCTCGTCACCGCAGGAACTTCTCTCCCAAATCCGCCGCCTGAAGGACGATGTCACGCTGCGCCATAAGCTGGTGGCGGCCGGATATGAAGCCAGCCGGCACTTCAATGCCACCGCCATTCTGGAGCGATGGAAAACATTGCTCGCGCAGGATCTTCCCGACCGGGCACGGAAATGGAGGCAACGGAGTCCGCTGTCCCGAAGGATTTTCTCGTTTTCCCAGGCAGCCGGAGTCTGGCTTGATCGCAAACTCAGGCGTTGAGGTAGCGCTCAGCCAGCCAGCGGGCGGTCGAAAAAGAATCCTCCCGCAAGGCCGCTGCAATTTCCCTCCAGGCGGAAACCTTGTCGTGGGAAACAAGTGAACCGGCGGCTTTGAGATGATGCAGCGCTGTCGTGCGGTCCAAGTCGCGCGATGAGGACGCCTCGAATTTTCTTCGTTCCGCATGATAGAGGGTCCAGAACGCAGCGCAATTCGCGGGATCGAGTCCCTCGCGGAAGCGGTTCAGCAATTCGTGCTCGGCGGGCTCGAGTTTTCGCCGAAAGACCCGTTCGCTTTGGCGGCGGGAAACCTGCTCCGCCTCGGCAAAGGCACGATCGCGCCCCGCCTTGGACAGTGAGCTTTCGAGGTGCCGGTAGCCCACAAGTCGTTGCGGAAGATTGGCCGTGCGATGCCGCGCTAGCACGCGGGTCCAGAGATCGTAGTCCTGCGCAATGCGGAAGCTTTCGTCGTAGCCGCCGAATTCGTCGCGGATGATGTCGGCGCGGAACAGCACCGAGGTGTGCATGAAGGGATTGAGAAAGGGCGAGGTCCATTCGATCGCTTCGTGAGAAAGGGGCGCGTCGAGCAGGCCGGTCAGGCGGTCCTGTTCGTCAATAATGCGTCCATTGGTTCCTAGCAGCACCACCTCGGGATGAATGGTGGTGAATTGATGCTGCTCGGAAAGCCGCACCGGATGCGAAAGATCATCGGCGTCCTGCCGGGCGATCCACTTTCCGCGCGCCAGGCGCAGGCCCTGATTCAAACAGGGCGTCTGACCTTTGTTGGCATCATTCCGTATCACGCGGATGCGCGGATCCTGCCGCGCCCATTCTTCCGCCACCACCAGCGAACCATCGGTCGAGGCGTCATCCACGATGAGGAACTCGAAATTCCGGAACGCCTGGTTGATAATGCTGCGGATCGAAGGATCGAGAAAGCGACCGGCATTGAATACCGTCATCAACACCGTGATGGCCGGATCGCTCATGACAGCAGCTTGTGAAAAATCTCCCGGTGCCGCGCCACCCACTGCGCTCCGTCGAAGGATTTCTCCGCATGCCGGCGCGCTGCCCGGGAATAGTCGGAAAGGTGCGGCAGAATCTTCGTTACGGCGGAGGCAAGCTCGTCCGGGCGCGGCGTGATAAGGTTAGTCCACGAGACGGGCGCTGGGATCAGCTCTCCGCAATCGGCCGGGACCATCTCAGGTAGACCACCCGAGCCGGAGCCGACCACCGGCAGTCCGCTGGCCAGGGCCTCAATCACCACCGTGGGACACGGATCGAGATACTTCGGGTGAAGAAGAATGTGGTGCGTGCGATAAAGCTCCGCCGCCTCATCCTGGGTGAAGGCCGGACGCAAACGCACCTGATCGGACAGTCCGAGACTTTCAATGTAGCGCAAAATCCCGGCCTCGGCATTGTTCCAGAGAAGCCGGCCCGCAATGGTGAGCGTGCATTCGATGCCACCGGCGCGAAGCGTCTTCACACAATCGATTGGCGACAAGACCCGGCCGGCGTAGTTTTGGGTGCCGAGGGCAAGGAGCCGGAGCGGAAGGGGCGGCGGCTGGGCCGGCGGATGGAACTTTTGCAGGTCCACCGGATTGAAAAGCACCTCGCCTGCACCCGCCTCCGGGCCGAGGAATTTTTCCGCCGAGGTGCGACAGAATTCGCTTTGATAAATGATGTAATCCGCCTGCGCCCGCAGCTTGCGCATGGGGGCATTGTGACGCTCTGCTTCGCGGCCCGCCCAGGCGGGATAGCCGACTCCGTTTTGGTTCCAGACGAAACGAATTCCGCGGGTCCGGCAGAGGCGCACAAGGTCGTTGGCGAAGTCCGGCTGCGAGCTACTGACCAGATACAGAAGATTGAAGCGCTCCTCGCTGCCGGCAAAGGCCTCGCGCAAATGCAGCAACTTCACCGCGCCACCATGAATCAATCCCCCATGGTCCAGCACGCCGCCGAAGGAGAGAACGGGTTGGGGATTGTCAGAGCGTTCGATGGACGCAATGGTCCGGCGGTGCCGCGCGCGCCGGGGGAGATCCAGAATCTGACGGAGAAACGCGCGCATCAGGCAAGCCGGATGAGATTCTCGATGGCGGCTCGCACATCATGGCCGGCCCGCCAGCCGGAGGCGGCGCGGAGCTTCTCCGCGCTGATGAGAGTTCGCTCCACATCCCAGGGATAATGCGGCGTTTCGATCACGGTCAGTTTCTTGCCCGTGACCAGTTCGACCAAAGCAATGATCTCACGCAGGGAAAGCGATTGCTCCGAGGCCAAGTTGAATGTTCCGGCCAAACGATGGTCCAACACAGTGCGGATGCCGGCGAGAAAATCGGCACAGGAAAGATAATCCTTGGTCGCAGCTCCGTCGCCCCAGATGGTCACCGGGCTCCCGGAATGCGCGGCCTCGCAAAGTCGGGGAATGATGCCCTGTGGTCTGGGAGAATGGTCGGGAAACCCGAAGGCATTGGAAATCCTCAGGACGCAATTGCGCAAACCCGGATGCGTCGCGGCGGCTTCAGCGATCAACGTCTCGGCCCGGAGTTTCGCCGCAGCATAGAGACCCAATGGGGCACAACGCGTCTCCTCGGTGGCGGGTTGGGGGCAATTGCCATAGACCGCCGTGGTGGAGAAGAACACGAAATGGGGAGCCTGCGGCAGCTTGCCCAGCGCTTCCAACAGCGATTGAAGAAACGGGATGTCGCTGCGGTCCTCACCGCCGGGATTCTGCTCGGAGGTCAACGGAACCGAACTCCACGCCAGATGAAGAATGGCATCGAAGCTTGCGAGAAAACCTTCGTCAGTGAGGCGACTTAATTCGAGATGTCCGTCGCCTTGCGTCCGCGAGAATGTCGCCACGTCACAGCCGTTCGCACGCAGATCGGCGGCGATGAGGGGAGCAAGTCGTCCGCGGCCTCCGGTGATGGCGATCCTTTTCGTCATCCGCGAAACCAGGCAATATCGGCCGCGCTTTTCAGAAGTGCCTGCCGGTCAAGGCCGGGGGCCAGCGGGGTTTCGCCCGGAAGCATACCGACGGGACGTTCGCCCTTCGACACCTGCGGCAGGTCCGACGGGCTGGTTTTCCAACGGCTATTGCATTGATGAAGGGCCGCGTTCGCTCCGCTGCGCAGCGCCGAAGACAGACTCACTCCGCCCGTGGGCAGATTCGCGTAGGCAGCAAGCAGACCGGTTCTCATTTGATCCAAGGAATAGTTCCGCAAGGCTTCCTCCCGGATTGATTGCCCGGACCTCGGAAGAGACTCGAGGCGATCAACCGCATCCTCCACTGAACGATAAAGCGCTTCGTCCGGCAGCGCGTCACGGGCCATGCCCACCGGTGTGCTGAGCACCGGCCGGTCGGCAAACAGGGCTTCGAGGACGGAATAGGGTCCGCCTTCCCAGCGCGAGGAAATGACACACACGTCCAATGCTTGATAAAGACGGTTGAGTTGAGCGCGGTCGAGGATGTTGATTTCGTAGTCGTCCGCTTCCAGGGTTTGACCGACAAAGCGAAAGGGAATACCTGCGGGTTCCAACTCGCGACGCAGCCAATGGCGGCGCGGTCCCGCCAGCAAAACCACCGTGCGCGGGACGCGACGATGGAGCGCACGGGCAATTTCCAAAAAAATATCGGGACCCTTTTGGGCCTTGGGTTTTCCGAGGTTGCCGCCTTCCGAATCGCGATGAAAGTTGCCAATGACAAAGGCGTCATCCGCCAATCCACACTCACGACGGATGGAAGCGCGATCAGGCAGCGGACGAAAAACCTGCGGATCGATGCAGTAGGGAACCTGCACCACGCGCAGTCCGAGGGAAGCAAACTGTCCGGCCGCTTCGCGCGAGCGCGCAACCCAGAGGTCAACCCGGCGGGCCGCCCATTCGAATCCCGGCTGAGTGAGGTAAAGTGCCGGGGGATTGTCGGCAAAACACACCACCGTTTTTCCAGCGAGGGCAGCCTCCCCGATGGCCACCAGCGCCGGCCACCAGGCGGCATGCACGATCCGCGCAGAGGCCAGTCCGGTCTCGCGGATTCTTCCGGTCAGCGCCTCCCGCGCCCAACGCAGATCCTCGTCGAGAGCCCAGGCGATCTTCTGCCCTCCGGCAAAGTGCACATGCCAAAGCGGGTTGTTCACGAGGCACAAAGGAGCGATTGCACAATGCGGCGGTATTGCACGGCCATCAGATCGCCGGACGGTGCCTCGCGGAGAATCCGGTCGCGCAAATCCTGATACCGCGTTTTGATCGTCTCGACCGCAGCGGGCAGGTCGTCGCGGAAGGCCACACCGAATCTCTCACCGAGCTCGACCGTCCCGCCCGTGTCTTCATGATAGAGCAGCGGCAGACCGCATTGCATGGACTCGACCGGATGCATCGCGCCCGGCTCGAACCGCGAGGCAGTGATGCAGACATGACCTTGCCGGAGGATCGCGGCCAGGGTATGGCCCGACGCAGGCGGAAAGGTGCGGGCGGCCCGCCAGGAAATCTCCTTGGGCCAGCGCCCGATGATCCACAGTTCGACATCGCGAATGACGCCATCGGCGATCAAGCCATCGAGTTGCGCGTACACATCGAAGCCTTTACCGGGATTGTCCGACCAATGATGAGTGACCAATCGAAGAGGTTCTGCTCCGGACCAGCGGGCCGCGCCGACGGGATGAAAGATGGCCGGATCGGCTCCGTTCGTAATGACGCTATGCGGCTTAGAGACTTCGAACCAGCGGGAGGCATGATAGTCACGCAGCCAGGCGGAAACGAACACCGTGTGGTCAGCCGCGCGATTCGACTCGGCGAGAAAACGGTCCATCTCCCCGGTGCCTTTGCGGGCATCATTATCGTTGATGCGTTGGATGCAACGAAGGCGCGGGTTGCGGGACTTGGCCCGGAGAACATCTTCGTACGAGAACGTGAGTCCGTCGCTGAGTCCGACATGAGTACCCAGCACGCAATCAACCTGCGCATTCAAATCGTACGCCACGGCATATCCGCAGCGTTCGAGATACGGGGAAACCTGCGTGAGCCATTGATTGCCGCCACCATAGGGTCCGCGTTTCGGCCTCATATTGAAGGCCACGGTGGCAAGAGGCTTGGACTTGGAAAAAATCATGTCGTCGCGGGAAGAATCTCGCTCACCACACTCGTGTTCATGCTGGCTTTCAGCATATCTCCCCCGGCATCAAGCGGAAGCCGGAAACCGATGGGACGGATCCACTTTTCGAAGGAGAGCGGAAGCCCGTTCTCTCCGACCGGAAGCTTCTCTTCGGGCAAAATCTCGTAATAGAAATCCCCCTGCGGCGGAGTGTATCGCCCGTAGCGCTTCCCGCCGCGCACCTTGGCCTTGCAACCGAGTTCGTCGTTGATGATGTCCGCCGCGACCGGCTTCATCAGAGCGGCCTGTTGCCAGTTTTGTCCGCTACTCTGAAAACGCTGGATCATGTCGTCCTCCGCCCCGAGCGACGAATCAATCAGGTTCGTCCCCGCTCGCGTTCTCCAGGGTCCGAGGGTTTTCCAGCAATCCAAACGCGTGAGCGAGGGAATGCCCGAACCGATCACACCGGGCAGGCGCCAGCCGAACGTTTTCAAAGCGGGGAGGCTTTGCGGAAATCGGAAACCAAGCGGGCGACGGCGCAGTTCGCCCAGGATCGGAAGAGTATCGGAGACCCGCAACGGGCCATGCAGACGGAGGTTGGTTTTCCGGCGGAGAAAGTTCAGGCCGACGGAACCGATCCACGGTGTTTCGTTGAGGGTTTCGATGAGGCTGGTCAGCCAGTTTCCTTCGACCACAAATTGCACGTCCTCGGGCCAGAGAAGAAGGTACTTTCCGGTGGCGCGGGCCACGATTTCGTTCATCGCCTCCGCATGGGTCTGGGTCTTGAACCACTTGTGTTCGACCCAATCGAGAGACGAAACGTAGTCCCGCAATCCTGGCTCAACGGATTCGTTGTCGCTGACAATCCATTCGAGATCGGGATGACGCAGGCAGCAGCGGGCGGACTCAAGCGTTGCCTGCAGATAGTGCAGACGGTTCCAACTAAGGACCGCAACGGTGACACGAGGGGGCGTCATGAGAAAAACGATCTGGCATCCACATCCAGCAGCGGTCCGCGGCAGTAATGCTCCCGTTTCCATCGCGATGGTGTGCCGCGGCCCCGCAGGCGGTTGGCCAGACGGCGGAGCTTTCCACGCAAGCCGCCACGGTGGATTTCCATGATGTTCTCCCGCACGGGAGATCCGCTGTTTTCGCGGCTGCTGCGGGGCAGAAAACACAAATGCAGACAGCGAAGGGGCGATGCGTCCCAATCCTGTTCGTCCTGGAGATTGCGTTTCATCGCATCATCAAATCCGGGTTGGAAGCGAATCGTTCCGCCGTGCAGGCGCTCGACGGTGTCGCCCTCCCATGCGGCGATCGCGGCAAAATTATACAGCTTGGTGATGCTGCGGCTGGGCGGAGCGGCATACCCGCGGGCGCGGCCGGCTTCGAGTTCCAGACAATGAAGGACATTTCCTTTCATCCGCCAGATCCCGTCGAATTCTCCCGAATGCAGACGTTGACGGAAAACTCCGAGCCCGACTGGATCATAAATCTCATCGCCATCCACGCCGAAAACCCACGTGCGGGTGCCCGCGAACGGCTTAAGCAAATCGTGGGATTGCGCGGGATGACTGAGCGGGTGAAATGCCGCGTGCGGAATCTCCTCCGCCAGCCCGCGCAGGATTTCAGCGGTGCGATCGGACGAGCGGTCATCGCAGAGCAGAAGCGTGTCGCAAAAGGCCACCACGTTACGAACGGCCCGCTCCACAAACACATCCTCATTGCGCACAAGGACGATGCCAACAATTCGGGGAGGTTCCAAATTCAGTAGCCGATCATCCGGTGAATCTCATCCGGGTCTGTCTCGCGGACGACCTTAGCGGGGTTGCCCACGACCAGGGAATTGGAGGGAACGTCGGAGTTCACCAGGCTGCCTGCGCCCACAATGACATTGTCCCCGATCGAGATCTCCCCGATCAAAATCGCTCCCGTGCTGATGAATACATTCCGGCCGATGCGGGGACGTCCGTTCCGGTAGTCGTGGCCAATGGTGACGTTATGAAATACGTAGAAATCCTCGCCGATCTCCTCGGCATTCAAAATAATCCGCCCCCAATGCGGCATGATCACTCCACCGCCCAGCCGCGGGGTCAGAATTTCCAGGCCGGATTGCAGGGAACTGCGCCGATAGAGCCATCCGAAGAGCCGGCGCGCCACCCCGGTGTTTGCCTCGTGCAAACGATACCAAAGCAGGGTGCGGTAGTGGGGATGACCGAGGTAATAGTTCCACTGCCAAAGCCGCGACCGGTTGGCGTACTTTTTCAAACGCCGCGTGACGTCAGCGCGAAGGGCTGGTGGATAAAAATTCATAACTCAGTGCAGCAGGCGCTGCATCCAGAACGTTAGGGCACCCTCGGTGAAGAGGGCATCATTTTTGAAATCCCCCACATAATGCCGGCATACTGCGGAACTCCGGCGGAAATTCGTCCAACTGATCTCGTAAGCCTTCGGCAACAACCCCCCACCCTGCGGCCAAGCCGAGCCGAAAACACAAAAGAGGGTTTGTTCGAGGAAGCAATACTCGCGGGCCGTCGGGGCGCAGCGTTGGAGAAACGTCTCCGCCAAGCCAAGGTCGGCTGCCGCCTTGGGCATGAGGTCGAGGCCGCTGTTGGCCTTCTCCCACAGGGGAAAGCCCAGCTCCTTTTCCAGATCGGCGCGGGCGGATGAATACTTCTCGCGGGTGTCCTCCATCAACCAAAGCGTCTCAGCATCATCCACGATCCACTGCAAAAGAAGATCCGGCCGCTGAAAGAACACGATGTCGCTATCGATGACGATATACCGGTCATGGGGAGCGAAGTGGCGCGTGTCGAAAACTTTGAGGAACCAGTGGTGCTTGACCCGGTTTTCCCGGCAGACCGGATGGTCGCGCAATCCTTCCGCCACGGCTTGATCCGCCTCGGCCCGTCGGATCACTGTCCCGTCGGGAAAGTGGGACCGAAGCTCGCGAACGTCGTCATCCGTCAGTGATCCATCGTCGTGAAAAAAAGGAGCCCAGTGCTGACGGGAATGAAACTCCAGGCTGCGCAGGGCCAGCAATCCCATGAGGAGCATGTCGTGCGAAATCACCATGTGGAGGGAGACATCCGCAGGCGGCGGATTGAGGGTTTCGCGCTGGCGCACAGCCTGGCGGGCAGCCCGCCGGCCCAAACGAATCCAGCCTTGGCGGACGAACGAGGGGAGAATTTTCATCCGGCATGCCGGCGCGCTGCGGCGGCGATTTCGAGAAACTCGGGCGGTGGATTCGGTTGCCGCTCAAGATAGCGCAGGAACGCGGGACTCACCCGCCCGCGAGCCATCACTCCGGAATAGAACATGGGAAAAGGTCCGTCGTAGAAGAAGTCGTCGAATCCCAGCGCGTCCCAAAAGGTCATGCCGAGTCCCGCTTTGTTGAAAAGCGGAAAAAGATTCATGGCACGATGGAAGAACTGGCGTTCCACTGTCCGCGCGGCGTGCTGCAGCGCAGAAGGTTTCTGGAGGGCCAGTTCCTCGCCGAAAATTTGATGACAGTTCGCCTTGAATTCGTCCGGTAGGGCCGCATCCGGCTTGTCGTTGAGTTTTTCGAAACCCCACGGATTGGGCCGTGCGCTCGCGGCCAGATTTTCCAGGCAGGCCACCAAGGCCTCCATGCGGAAGAGAGACGGATGCAGGTGGAAACGCGGGGCCTGACGAGCGGTGAGATGCATCATGCGATAGGGTCCGGCGACGGGCCCTCCCCGCGTGGCGAAGCGCCGGTTGTCCCAACCCATCAGCGCAATGTAGGAGGCGGGCAGCTCATTCAGCAAACGTGGCAGCGTTTGGTTCAGATGGTGCTGATGACACGGCGCGAGCGGGGGATGATCCTCGAGCAAGAAGTAGCAAGCTTCAAAACCCCGTCCTTGCAATTCCTTCGCGGCGGCCAGGGCGAAATCCGCCCACACCCGCGGCAGCGCGGAGTCCGGCCACGCGATGTGCGGGAGGTCGCCGGCTTCCTCGGAAGTCAATCCGCAGAAGAACAGCGGCGGATGATCCGGCCAGAAACGATCCAACAGCTTCCAAGTCAGCGGGGCCACCCACCGATAGGGATGATAGACCGTGACCAGCAGGCACAGCCGGGTGGGGTCAATCGGCTTCATGAAGCGGACCGCAACAAGCCCGCCTTGCGCATTTCTTCGAGGGAGCGATCGAAGCGTTCGTTGGACGCGTCACTCCCGCCCTCGGCGGCCACCCAGTCGGTGAAGGTTTTGACGCCCGGTGCCAGCGCGATAAAATCGTGTCCGCCCAGGGCCGCGGTCAGGCGTTGAAGGTCCGCCGCTGCATGGCGGATGTCTCCCACCCGAAACTGGCCGCTGATTCTCGTCCGCCCCGGACGGTCCAGTCCGGCCGCAATGGCCCCGGCCAGATCGTGCAGCGTGGAACGAACGCCCGAGCCGACATTCAACACGGCTGTGCCCGGACGATCCGCCTGCAAGGCGCGAAGATTGTACTCCACCACGTCGTCCACGTGAACGAAGTCGCGCGTCGGCAGAGCATCTTCAAAAAGATTGATCTCGCGCCCTGACACCACAAGTTGGGTGAAGATGCCCAGGATGCCGGTGTAGGGATTTTGCAGCGACTGACCGGGACCGTACACATTCTGATAGCGGAAAACCGTGCAGGGAACTCCGAGCGCGGCCGTGGTCGTGGCGATAATTTGTTCCTGCGCGAGTTTGGTGATTCCGTAGATCGAGAGCGGCAGAAAGGGATCATCCTCGCGCGAAGCCTCGGGCTGAACCGGCTGGCCGCAGACCGGGCAGAATGTACCAAAGCGTCCGGCTTCGAGATCCTCCAACCGGCGGGCCTTGGGAAAAACCCGTCCGTGTTCTCCGCAGAGGGCAGCGCCTTCGCCGTAGACCGCACGGGTGGAGCTGACAATCACCCGCCGGAGCGTGCCGCGGTGCCCGGTGATGGCCTCGGCAAAGACACCGGCCCCGCGGGCGTTGATATCGCAGTATTTTTCAATCTGATACATGGACTGACCGGTGCCAGTTCCCGCCGGAAAATAGTAAACGGCCTCCGCCCCGCGGAGCGCAGACGCCAGCGCCGCCGCATCGCGGGTGTCGCCCTGGCGCACTTCCATGGCACCGAAGAGCCCGCGGCAGGTCGGCGAAGAGGACGGGTCGGTGCCGTGAATTTGCGGCTCAAACGAATCCAACACCACGGGTTCGTAACCCTCCGCCAGGAGCCGGAGAGCGGTGCGCGAACCAATGAAACCCCCGCCGCCAATGAGAAGAATTTTCATGAGATCGGTTTCAGCCAGTCCTTGTAAATCTCCCGGCAGTAATCCGGCTCGACCGGGGCGCCTCCCGTCATTCGCAGACGAATTCCGGTCAGGTTTGCCCGCGCACACCACGGCGTGAAGACTCCTTCGCGGCGGGCCTGGGCGAGGATCGGAGCCAACAAATCCAAGTCCCCCTGACGATAGGCGCGGGTGAGCGCGTGGTCGATAATTTGGGCGGGGCCGGTTTTCAGAAAGGCGGTGTCAATGTTGCGGTGGCGGCACCAGGACAAGAACTTCAATTGCAGTTGGAGGCGGAACCAAACGCTCCGGCCCTGTTGCTGGCCGAGGGAAGCGGGCGAATAGGATTTATCAAGAACGATCTGATCGCAGTGCGCGAAGGACGCCGTCACTCCGCAGCGGAGCCAATATTCGCAATCCTCGACCTGGCGGAAACTTTCGTCAAAGCCGCCCACTTCCTCATTCAAGGAGCGACGCACCAATGCCGAACCCGCCGTGTTGATGGCCGTCCACCAGAATTGCGCCCGGGCCGGTTCGGGCGGATTTCCGACTGCATAAGGCAGGCTGGCCAGCCGCGTCTCGACGGCGGGTTCCCGACGCTGCAGCACATAGCCATAGACAACCCCGGCATCGGAATTCTCTGCTTTCTCCGCCAGAGCCGAAAGCGCGTGGGGATAAAGCATGTCGTCGGCGTCCAAAGAGAGAAACCAATCGCCGCGACTGAGAGCGAGCGCGGTGTTCCTTGCCGCGGACAATCCGCCATTCTCCCGGTGAACATAGCGCAACTTGCCGGAGTACTTCCGGCAGACGTCCGCGGTATCGTCAGAACTGCCGTCATCCACCACGATCACCTCATCAGCCGGACGCGTCTGCGTCAGCACGCTCTCAATGGAGCGAGGCAGCCAGCGGGCGGCATTGTAGGCCGGAATGATGACGCTGATGGTCATGAGGCGCCGGTTGCCATGAGGCCGCGGATAATGTTCACGTAAGGCTGATAGACCGTCCGGTGGTCAAAAGCCTGCACGAATTGCGTGCCGCCGTCCGTCAGACGTTTGCGCATCGCGGGATCGCCACGGAGTTGTCGGAGGATCCCAGGATAGTCGGAAAAGTCATCGCAGAGGATGCCGTGCTGACCAGAAAGAATTCCATGTCCACGAACGCCAAACCGGGTGGAAACAAGAACGGAATTCCGGGCGAGGGCCTCCAGAACTTTGAGGGACGAACCGCTGCCCGAGGTGATGGGCGCCAGGGCGACTTCACTCAGCGCATAGAGGCGGTTCAACTCCTCTTCGGAAACCGGACCGAGTGAAACGACGTTCTTCGCCAAAGCCTGGGCACCGCAACACGCCCCGGCGATCACGAAAAAAATCCCCGGTTCATCGGCCAGGCTGATCGCGATCTGTTTAATCACTTCAACCGCATCGCGATTGGGCTGCAGGCTGCTGCCCACAAAAAGACAAATCATGGAGCCCGCACGCTGAGCAGATTCGACCCGTTCCAGCTTGGGAAACGTGCCTTCGCTGTTGGAAACGGCCAGATCAAAACCCGGCGGAATAAAATGGGCGCCGATTCCCTCGGCTTTCAGCCGCTTCTGATCGGAAGGAGAGTGACAAACGACCGCCTGCGCCCGGCGGCAGGCCTGCAATTCGTTTTGCCAAACGCGGGATTTCAACCACGGGGAGGTCACAAGATCTGAAAGCAAATCGTGAATCGTCAGCACCACCGGCTTGCGGGATACCCCGTGCACAACAGACGACCAAAAAGGATATTCCAGAAGCACAACATCAGCGCGTTGCGTCACATCACGAATCGCCCGCCGTACCGAAGGCTGCAACCCTGGCTGAAGGTAATGCCACCACTGCCGCCGTTGGCGAACATCAGCTTTACCCCGCCAGGCATGGTGGGTTAGGCCGTCGAACAGCTTAAAGGCCAGATTGGTCCAAGTGCGTTCCCAACCCCCAGGTCGAGGAGAAACATAACTGATGTTTCCGTTTCGGCTTTCCTTCCCCGTGCCCGGCGAGAGCACTTCCACTTCCTGGAAATTGCGCGCCAGCACCTCGATCATCGGCATCACCCGCCGGGCGGCTCCGCGATCCACCGCAGGCAGGCCCGGCCAGGGGTAGAGCACCGCCACCCGCCCCTCACCGGGATTCATCATCGGCGATCCGGACGAGGTTTCTGACAAAGTTCTGCCCGCTGAATTCCTGCTCGTAATGCGCAGCGAGGCTGAGCGTTTTCTGCACCACCACGGAATACTCCCCGACAGCCCGGGTGATGATCGCAGCGAGGGCCGCGGGATTACGCTCGGGCACGAGCCAACCCACGCCGGACGCCGCCGTCTCCAGACTCATCCAGGAATCCTCCGTAGTGATGACCGGCTTCCCCGCCACCAGCGCTTCGCAGAAAATCCCGCTGGTGCGGTCACCGTGTTTATCGAGATGGTAGGCGACAAGCATCACGTCCGCCGCCTCCAACCGGGCCAGGTATTCCTCGCGGGTCAGCAAGCCTTCGACGAGTTCCACGTTGGGCAGTTTGGCGGCTTTCAAGCGCGCCACACTCTCCGCGCAAGCGGCATCCGGGCTCACGACCTGGAGAACGAAGCGCATCCCGGCACCGGACAAGTGCGGCACCGCCGCGGCGATATCGACAAAGCCTTTTTCCCGGCGCGGATTCCCCAGATAGCAAAAAGTGATCGGGCTGTCCGCGTCGCGCTTCCTTCGCACCGCGATTCCCGGCGGAACGACATGCGGCAGGATTTTCACCTTGCGGTGCAGAAACTCCTCGTACCTTGCCGCGAGAGGTTCGCTGTCGGAAATCAGAAGCACTTTCTTGGCCAGGCCGTTTTGCTCCGCCCGCAAGAAACCCGTCCGAATGCCTGCGTCCGCGGCGAAACGATTCGGATCGTAACCCAGATGAAGGGCGAGCGCGGGCGCGTGGCCGGGCTTCAACCTTGCCAGCCAGTGCAGCCATCCGGCCAAATGACGTGGCGCCAGCATTTGCGCGAAAATAACATCGCTTTCCTTCACGCGCGACGGCGGCAGACCGCACACCAGATCACGAAAGAATCTGCGCCGCGCCAGCTTCTCCAAAAGATCCAGCAGCCGGCGCGACCGCACCGCCCAGGCCGGAGGACGCGCCCGCCAGTCGCGCCGGAAAAATTCCTCCATCTCAATGCCATCAAGCGGCTCGAAGAGATAATTTTTCTGGCACAACACGATGGCATTCATGCCCTCCGCCCTCGCACCGGTCGCCAGCGAGCAGTTGTAGAAAAGATGATGACCGATCCGGTCCACCAACTCGTGGTCGCCCAGCCATAACGTTCGTGCGCTCATTCCGGGAGATTGAGAAATTTGCGCACGTCCGGCCACCGGGCTTCCATGGTGTGACTGGCGCTGGTGATCTCCAGGCAGCGCCGGCTCATTTCCTCGAGGCGGCCGGGAGTTTGATAAATCGCAATCAAGGCATCGGCCATCAACTCCGGTTTGATTTCCGTGGTGATGACGCCGTTGTAACCCTGCTGGATGAACTCCCAGGGACCATTCAGATCGAAACACACCGGCACGGTCCCGCAGGCCATGGCTTCCTGCGGCGTCATCGGGCCGCCCTCGCCCCAGAGCGGACTTTTTCCGATGTTGAGGGCGAGAAAAACCGCGCAGGTCTGCATCTGGGAAATGATCTCCGGTTCCGCACCTTGCAGGCAGTGGAAGTCGAGCGCGAGTCCGGCGGCGGCCGTTCGTTCGCGGATGCGGCGGATGTAGTCCGCACCATGTTCTCCTTCATCAAAATATCCCACCCGCAACCGCTGACGGCGAGATTCGTCCGGCTTCCAGTATTTTTCGTCCACCAACTGGCGGAGAATGGCTGCTTCCTGCTCGAAGACCGCCCGATGCCAGGCTTGCACGGTGCGATTCACTCCCGCCGTGCGGACGATTCGTCCCTCACCCATCATCCGGGCTAGCGCCGGAAAATGACTCCGGGCCGACGCTCCAAGTTCCTGGTCCCAGAAATAGAATTTTCCACACCGGTCAAGAAACGCCCGCGCTTTGATCCACGATGTCACACAACGCGAATCCGGCGCATTCTGCAGGCGCTCGCGAAATTCCTCCACCGAAAGGAAGGGCGCGTGCTCGGCCAGCCATTCGGAGTTTTTTCCGTCATAACTCACCATGTAGGCCTCGTAACCATGACGCCGGAGCAAGAGGATCAAGTTATTCAAGAGCTTCTCTCCGCCGCAATAACGATGGCTGCCGGTCAGTTCGGCGCCCGCGGCATACGATGCGAAGATGACCGGTTTTACCGCGCTCCGCGGAGTGGCTTTATCGGCGGGTGGACGCGGCGGGGCAGGAAGGACCTTGCGGGCCACGTTGTTGACCAGATTGTCGCGCAAGGCCCGGGCCAGATTGCGACAAGCCACCTGACAACGGCTGAATGCGATGCGGGTTTCTTTGAACGTCATGAGTTTTCTCCGCCTGCCCAGGCCCGGATTTTCAGGCCGATGGCATCGAGCAGGTTCTTGGGACGGCTGCTCGCAATTTCGCGGCGGCGGGATTCCTGGGTTAGCTTAGCGAATTCGAGGGAGGCCGTGCGCGCAATTTGCGGAAGCAAAGTTTGATCGAGAGGGGCCTCGAGAATCCGCAACCCCTGGATCCCTCCGTCCTGCAGTATCCGCCATCCCTCCAGCGCCAGATCAATCGGCACATCGCGGATGCAATACGGTTCGTCGTGCGGACAATGGAAATTCGAACCGCGGCACGGCCAGTCCCGGGCCACCACAGCGCCGCATTCGGTCACGGGAAAAAACCGTCCCCAATGTCCCGCCCCGAAGATGGCAAACACCGGACATCCAACCGCCGCGGCCAGATGCATGATGCCGGAATCCCGGCCGACGTATCCGGCGGAGAGGGCGCAGATCGCCACTGAGGCCTCAAGTTCCGGCGGATTCTCGGCCAGATTGACCGAGTCGGGAATATTTTGCCGGATGCGCTCGATGGAAGCCCATTCCTTCGTGTTGCCGACAAAGGCAATCTTCTTTCCAGACAGGGCCTGGCGGAAAAAGGCCATCCAGTTTTCCTCACCCCAGTCCTTCATCACCAGGCCGGGCCTGCCGCCGACGCAACTGACCCAGAACCTGCCTTCCTCAAGGCCATGTTTGGCGAGAAGATCACGAGCCTGGAAGAGCGCGTGAGGAGAAGGCGAAATTTCGGGCCGGACAAATGGGATGTCCCTCCCGAGAATGGCCGAGGCCAACAGCCTGTTTTTTTCTATCTCGGGAAGCTCGCCCGCCACCTCGACCGCTCGATCAAACTGCCCCACAAGCCACGCCTGCTCGCAGGTTGTCTCGCCCGGGCGGAAGGAATCGGTCGTGGAAAACCCGATGACTTTGATCCCGGGACGCCGCTGCTCGAGCCAGACCTGATCAAAAAAGTTGAGATGAAACAACGCGGCCACATAGAGGTCGGGCTGGAAATCCCGGATGGCACGATGTTCGGAACGGAAGGGATGAACCCGGCGCTTCGTCGCGGGTTTGTAGGGATCCTGGCCGATAGTCTGCACGTCGATCTCTGGAAAGATCGCCCGGGCCAGATCAGCGGCGGGACGGCATAGGAAGACTTGAAGCCGGTGACCGTCATCCAACAAGGCGCGCACCAGGGGAATGCGCAGGATGAAATCGCCCAGGCCGTCGGGACTGCTAATGGTGATCTTCAAATGAAAAAGCCGTGGTTAACGATCACCATTTCCGAACCGCCAGGATCGTTGCCGCCCGGTCATATAGCGAAGCAAGTCTGTCACCGGAGATAAGGACTCGCCAATAAGTGGCAACCTGACTCTTTCTTCGAAGAGTCCGGCCCCTTGACGTTTAGCCCAGCGGTTATACTCGCGAATGTTGTGCCGATAGAAAGGATTACTGCGCTTTTTTGAGGCGCCTGATTCTGGATGCGAGGGGTGATCAATGTAGCCAACATGAGACTGATAGACTCCGGCCAAAGCGGCGGCGCGGGTCAACCACCAGTCAATATGGGTCGTGCCGCACCAGAGGTCGGGCAGATCTTTTGAGATGAGATCGTCCCAAATGCGATTGGGGATGAGATACATGTCTTCTCCACCGCAGATCTCTCCACCGGGGATTTCCCGGCGGTGGAATCCATGAACCCTGTTGAGATCGTGGGTTTCATAGGGATCACGCGTCAGGATCACATCGGAGTTGCACCAGACAAAGGCCTCGCCGCCGGATTGCTGCCGGGCAAACCGCAGCACGTCCGCAAACTTAACCATGGCCGGCCCGCACGCGAAACAAACGGGCTGCAATCCCATGGCCAGGACACTTTCCTTGAGCAAACCTTGTGCACGCTCAAGTCGAGCATTGGGACAGGGATCAATCCAAAGAAAGGTGATGGTTTTCACGGTGGAGTTACCGCGTGATCCAGCGGCCGGTACCTTCATCGAACTTGAAGACCCGCGCCTTGGACTGACCGAGGGTGTGGGGCCACAGGAGGCCCTTGAGAATCGCCGGACAATCGAACTCCCAATATCGCGTGACTCTCTCGCGCGGCGTTTCCCCCCGGATCATGGTATCGGTTTCGATCTGATATCCCGCGGCGTCTTCGCTGAGCTGACCCGCGTGCACTTGAAACGAGCCCAGAATGCTGCGGACGGAGTGAAGCTCGGTTTGTGCGGCGAAATGCGTCCAGAGAAAATACTCTCCCGCCAGCCGGTAGGTGCGGAATTTTTCCCAGTCCATTCCCGCCAGCAGATCGCGGCGGAAAAACGTGCCCTCTTGCTGGATGTTCGGATGCGGATATCCCCGCAGATAGGTGCCATTCAGCACATACTCCCGGCGAAACCTTGGTGGCTTCCAGAAATCAATCACTTCCCCCGCCTCGTTGATTTTGCAATTGCTGCCGGTCAGCCAGCGAATCTCCTCATTACTCATCAATCGATGAACCAGACTGAATGCTTCGCGATGAAGCTCGTCCCCAGCGTTGATGTAGGTGACGATGTCGCCCGTGCAGCGCTGCAATCCCTTGGTCAAGGCATCAAACATGCCCTGATCCGGTTCGGAGAGAAAAGTCACGTCGCGCCAGGTTTTAACCAGCTCCTGAGTTCCATCCGAGGAGTCCCCATCGATGATGATGTATTCCAGTTCCACCCGCCCGTCTGACAATCCGCTTTGTTCAAGGACGGAGCGAACGGTTCGCGGTAACCGGTGGGCGGCGTTCCGGCATGGGGTGATTACGGAGATTTTCATCGGATGTCGTGCACGAGAGCGGAAGGATCACCGCTTGGTGAAAAAGAGGTCCTCGACGGGCAGATTGGCGATTCGCTTGTGCGGTAATCGTTCGGTGAGTGAAAAACCGCAGTCCTTCAGGACGCGGACTATATTCTCGAAACGATTCGCGGCATCGGAGTGATGAACAAATTCCACAAGCACTTCCATGGACTTCGCCCGACTAAAGGTTTCCCTCGCGCCGAGAATCACGTCGTATTCATTGCCATCCGTATCAATTTTGATGTAGTCCGGCGGATGAAACCCCCACGTGCCGCAAAGAGTATCCACGCTTGCCCGGCAGGTCTGAATGCGGCTGTCCGGCTCGAAAAGATCCCCTTTGAAATCAACCGCCGAGTCCAATTGGTGCAAGGCGCTACCGGAATTCAGGCTGCGGTAATATGACGTTCCCACGCCGGAGTCTTTTCCCAGAGCGAGATGCACTGGGACGACGCTTTCCGCCACGTCATTGGCCAGAATATTCGCGCATAGCGTGGCAAAGGTCGGATAATGAAACTCAAAGGCATAGATGCTGAGGTCAGGGCCACAAGTCTTTGCGGCGTAGATCCCAAACGTTCCGACATTACTCCCCACATCATAGAAGCAGCCATTGCTTCGGAATGATTGGATCCAATCCTTAACAAAGCCATCGATACGCTTACTGGCCCGGACAAGATCCTGGGGATCGGTTAGCTTGCAGATTATGTTATCCGGTGAATCAACAAACAAAAGCGGTTTGAGTTTCTCCAGGGATCCCAAGAGTGATGACAGGAGTTTCCGGCGGATATCCTTATCCTCGCCTTGGAGTGACACGATGAGGTCATTGGTGAACTCATCAATTTGCAAAGCTTCTTGCTCTTGAGATTCCGAACCCGGGCATTTTTCAGTATTCTCCATCAGGTCGCGTATTCTCACTCTCCAACCGCCGTCCCGCCAAAATCCCTGTCGCGGACGTCTCGCGCCTCCCGGCATAGTTTCCACAACGCATCGCCGTAAAGCGCGACGGCTTTTCGCTCGTCCTCCAACGCCATGCGTTCCTTGGCTTCCTGATAGCTGAAATCGAGGGTTTCCCAGTTTCCGGCCATGACTTCCGCCAGCTTTTGATAGTCATCTACCGGGAAAAAGCTGGCCTGAGGAGCCTGCTCCCGATGCGTCGGGATGTCCGAGCAGATCAGGGGGCGGCCAAGAGCCTTGGCATCCTGAACGGTGGTGCTCCATCCCTCGAAGCGCGAGGGCTGGAGAACTGCTCCGGCATGGCGCAGGAGGCTGACCAAGTCGGCGTGTGAGACACGACCCAGCATCCGCACGTTCTGCCCGAGATCATGGCGGGAAAGACTCTGCAAAACAGTGGAGGCCACACACTGCTCGCTATTGCGGTGATCGAACATATTTCCCACGAAGACAACGCGCGCCGGGTGCCCGCGGCGGCGAAGGTCGGACATCGCCTGGATCACAACGTCATGATTCTTATGGGCCCAGAATTGGTTCGCAACGAGGAGGTATTTTTCGGGGACACCGAGACGGATCCGGAAATCTGTTGCCGTCTCAGGCAGGTCGCTCAGGGCAAGTGACGAAGGAAAGGGCAGGACGCGGGCCTTGGCGGCGAACTGCGGAAGTTCCTTTTCGAAATCCCTCCGGACGGACTCGCTGGAAAGCAAAACCAGGTCGTTCCATCGGGCGCAACGCCGGCAGCCTTCTTTGCGATTCTCAATTTCGCCAGGATCGAAAAATTCCGGCAGACGGGCATGCTGAAAATCCGGAATCCAACCGATCGAGGCACAGCGTCCGCGCGGAGCGATATCCTCCTCCGCCGTTGGATAGATAACGGGCAGCAGGACATCCAGTCCGTGTTCGTCTGCGGTAAAGGGCAGGCGGGCGGGTTTCAGGTGCCCGGTCAGCTTGCGGAGAAAGTACTCGCCGCGGCCATATCGGGCCCGGCGGGGGCGGATGCGCGGAAGGTCACTCGGTTCTTCCTTCGCCGATACCAGTGAAACCGTGTCTGACTCATCGCGGCGCAATTGCAGAGCTTCCGCCACAAGCGAAGAGAAGACGCCTCCAGCCGTCCATCCTCCCGAGGCCAGATCAATGACACCGATGTTCATTTACCAGGGCGGGCCGCCCGGCCGCCTGCCAACTAAGGGTTTATTTGACAATAATCTCCGCGAATCGTGCCGCGAGCCCGGCTGCATCGAGCCGGTAGAAGGCCAGAATCTCGTCGTTTTGACCACAGCGTGGAACATCCTCCAATCCGACAGGCGTCCATTGGATGGACAAGCCGAGTTGTGCACTGGCTGCGGCAATTTTCTCCCCCTGCCCGCCGGCGATCAAGTGGTTGTCCAAGGTGATGACTTTTTTGGCGGAACCAATTGTTTCCTTAAGCCAGACGTGGTCGATGCGGTTGAGCCAGGGAAGATTGACGAGGCGAATTGTTTTGCCGTGCGATTTTTCCAAGGCCTTGGCGGCGTGCCAAGCTTCGGGAAGCAAGACCGGCCCGTAGCCGAAAACAACCGCATCCTCTCCCTCCAAAAGGGTCACACCCTTTCCCTTCTCCACCTGATAATCCGAAGGTAATTGGAAGGGGATGGCTCGCGGGATCGAAACCAGCCGCAGATAGAAATTCTCGGGCTGGCGATTGACGCAGTAGTCGAAGAGCAACTCGACTTCCCGCTCACAAGATGGCTCGGCCATGACCAACCGGGCTATGCCGCCGACGGAGCTGATATCGCGGACGCATTGATGCGAGTGGCCCGGACCCGAAGGAAGCAATCCGGCCAGTGAACCGGCATAACCAACCTTGGTGCCCTCGGTGGCATTGTTAAAGATCTGCTCATTCGGCCGGGTGGAAAGAAAACAGGAGAATGAATGCACGATGGGCATCAGACCTTTCAACGCCATTCCGCCTGCCTGCGAGACCATGTCCTGCTCGGCGATGCCGCATTCGAAGAAGCGATCCGGAAAGCGTTTCTCGAATTCCAAGACCCCGCAGTCGAGGGCCAGATCGCCATCCAACGCGACGATCCTTTCGTTTTTTTCCGCCGCAGCGACCAGGGCGCGCGAGTAGGCCTCGATCAGTTTGTTCGGCTTGTCTGGCAGAACACGGGCCGGGCGCTCTTTGCTTTCCAAGACCAGCGGTTCCGCGCCCAAGGCAGCCAATTGCGAGTTGGCCGAATGGACCAATTCGTCCAGCGCGGCCAGATAGGTGGCCTGGTCGGGAGCGCCACTGTGAAACGAGTAAAGACGCGGATTCTTCATCGCGCCGGGTTCCATAAAACTGACGCCAGATCCCTTTTTCGTGTCGGCGATAATCGCCTTGGGCCGGTCGGTGATCGCTTTGAATTTCGCAAAAATTCCGGCCAGTGCATCGAGGTCATGACCGTCGCATCGGGCCACCTCCCATCCATGAGCGCGGAATCTCGCCTCCAGATCACCCAGGTCGCTGACATCAGAAACAAACGTGTCGGATTGAAGTTTGTTATGATCCACGATGACGGTGATCTCGCCGAGTTTGTCGTTGGCCGCCGGCTGCAGGGATTCCCAGAATTGCCCCTCCTGCAACTCGCCGTCACCGGTCAGAACATAAACTGCCTGCGCGCGGCCTTCCAGACGGTTGGCCAACACCATGCCATGTGCCTTGGAAACACCCATCCCAAGCGAACCGGTGTTGGTTTGAACCTGGGGAATCGTTTTGACATCGGGATGGCCGGGGAGTCCGTTCAAGCGGCGCAGTTTGTCGATGGATTCAAACGGCAGAATTCCGAGGCCAATCATCACCGAATACAATCCCGGCGCGTCGTGCCCCTTGGAGGAAAAATAGACATCGGAGATTGTGCGCGGGTCCGCCGGGTCCGACCGTTTCAGTTCATTCAGAAACAACCAGCTCACAATATCCATCGCGCTGAAGCTGCTGCCGAGGTGACCCGAGCCCGCCCGCGCGACCAGGTAAAGCGTATTGATGCGGGAGAGTTCCGAAAAAAGAGCGGTTTGCGCCACGATGGTCGCTTTGGTGGCGAGGGAACGTTGCAGCTCCTTCGCCGGGACAAAAGAAATGAGGGATGTTGTTGGATTGTTCATTGTTCGCAAAAATGAGTTGAAAAGATTATGCTAATAGAGGGTTTCCAAGACCTTGCACTGAAAAATATCGACGCCTCGCTCCACTGGGTTCCAAGCCTGTAGAATCGGCGTCAACTGGCTGCCACTAATCAAGCGGCATTGGGGAACGATTCGAAAAATGCCGGAAGGATCGGGATCAGGGAGATTCAGGCTGGCAAGAACGGAACGCATCTCCTCCGACAATCCGGACGCAGGGGGAAAGTCTGGTGGAAAGACCAAAAGAAACAAGCTCCCGGGTGAAGTGATCGGCTTGGCGGGTCCCGTGAAATCCATAATCCGCTCTGTCTGCAACATTCGCACCCTGGAAGAATCGACCAGAAAAACCCGGGGGCCGAAGCTGATCGATTGCTTCTCCAACGGCGCAAAAGTTAACAAAGCGGGGGAGAAGGTTGGTCCGCGTTCGCTGAACAACAGGGAGTGAAGCGACGTTCCCGCCAAAAGTTCGGTCAATCGCGCACCCTGTTCCTTTGGGGAGACCGGAACGGCACTGAACGACGGAAAGCGCGTAATGAGAATGTTAAGAAAAAGCGGATCAAAGACGACCGAGCGAACGGTCTCACGCTCCGTCAGGGACTGCTTGTTCGCCAGGTCATAAAAGAGGGATTTGGTTCGAGCCCCCCCTACGCGCCAGCCAGCCGCATCGCAATAGGAAGTGGGAGCCGTCACGCTTTCGGCCATCAATTCTTTCGCCTCGAATACGGCATCAATGCTTGCCACCCCTCCGCTTCCGGCAAGACGCCGGGCATGGGCGAGATAGAACAGGCTGTTCGCGATTGACGAAACGGCAAATAGGGAAAGAACGGAAAATGACAGGACTCTTATCGCCTGAGACGCCCCGGCCATAACACCCTGCGCAAGGAAAGCGGTGGTCGTCCCCGCGACAACCAGGGCAGGATAGAGGGCATAGTTGCTACTGTCGGCAGGGTAAAAAAGGAACACCGAACACAGCACCACAAAGAGACACATCAGGAGTAAAACGTGATCGGAAACGCGTAGTTTTTTGCACACCGCCATGAAGACGCCTGCAACACTGAGAAGGATTGCGAGCCAGAACTCAAACCTGACGACGACGCCCAAAGGGCTGGCATAACGAAACATGGTGGCGGACTCATCCAGGAAAACGACCAACTGCGCCAGACGCTGCGGCAAGACAGCGAACAAATGCGGGTAAGTGTTCTGATTTGCCTCCAATCGCAACAGCGCAAGTGCCGGGTAGAAGTTTCTGTAGATAAGTGTGTATTCCCTCAGCTTGTCCATGTGCCAGAGCAGCGGGACCGCCGCCAGTGCGGCCATGCATGCTCCCCCCGCGGCAAATCCCAGCAGAGTCTCACCCGCCAGACGGTCACCTTTGACAAATTTCAGGGCGATGAGGAGAACGAGCGCGAAAAAGAAGATGGCTC
>JBMOHI010000001.1:0-42475 GCA_049317925.1 Terrimicrobiaceae bacterium | reverse complement strand
TAAAGTGGCCCCGATTTGGTAGCCTTGAATCAGGCCCAGTTCGCGATGTTGAAACATAAAATCTCTAATTACAACCTGTTGCAGCCCGTTTAGGAACCATGCGGTCCGCCTGACGGCAAGACTTGTGAGAGGCCGGAGCCATCTAGAATTTCACAGTCAGGGCCACTCCGATCGTATTACTTACGTAGTCATTGCCGATCGTGTTGCCAAAACGTTGCTGCAGGCTGTCGAAAGCCTGAATCTCGAGGTTTTTCACTAGCGGGTAGGAAACCGTGATTCCTCCCTGTAAAAAGGAGAAGCTCCCGTCATTGCCTTGTTCGTCAGCGTATTGCTCGGTGTATCCTACCCCCATTTCCAGCCGGACATTAAGTTTTCCAAACAACTGGAGCAACACCGAAGTCGTCAACCCGGTGGTTATATTCAGGCTGACATTATTGAAGGTGGTATTGAGGGCGTTCCGGTAGAAGCTCAGGTTGAACAGCGTGGTTGAGGTCGGATTGTAGTTGACCTGGAAATTGAAGATCGTGATGGGCAGTTCGCTCTGGCCGGATGAGGTCAGGGACAAGCGTCGCAGTTCCAGGCCGGCTTCCGCCGCGAACTGGAGTGCCACCGTCGGCCGGTAGCTGACGAAAAATTGCCCGGACTGATAGTTCTGGTTCTCCGCCGGAGTGAATACCTGGCCGGCCCTGACGCCAACGCCCACCTGGGCTTCATGGGTCAGTTGGTAAATCAACCGAAGACCGGCGGAATTCTCGGTTTGCGTGTCGCCGGGGCTGGACTCCTGTTTGATGCTCTCCGCGGAAAAGGACAGAATGGATTTTCCGCTCAGCCGGTATTCCCCGAAGATCCGGGCGAGAAGAGTGGTCTGTTTGACGAATCCCTCGTCGCTGGTTACAAATAGCCCGCTTTGGCCGAGGTAGGAGAGGTCGATGCCGATTTTCAGTTTAGTGAACGGATAGCGGAGCTGAAAAAACAGGGCCTGATTGGTCGTGCTCAGTTCCTTGTATTTGGCAAAACTCAGATAGGTTGGCGCGTAAAGCAGGTAGAGTTTCCCGCGGGTCCCGGCTTCCAGAAACACCGCCGGCAGAAAACTGTAGATCTCATCGCTCTGGGGATTCGTGGTGTCGCCGAAAACGTTGTTGTTGTGAGCAACTCCGGCCGTCACATCCACCCCCACCCGGAAAGGCCCGACCCGCGTCAACTCCCGCACCCGCTTGAAGATCGGTATCGCGCGGGGGGAATACGCGACCGGATAGCTGGATTCTCCGTAAGGCAGGGCGGCTTCCTTGCTCAGAATTGCGAAACCCGTTCCCCCGGGACTTAACAAGAGCGAATCCGAGTTGAAGGCCACCCCGCTCGGATAAGCCAGAAAGGCCCCGCCGGAATCGTCGATCGGCAGGTCGGACAACGGAACGGCGGGGGCGAACTCCGTCGGCTCCGACATGGCATCGGCCGCCGCCTCCGCCTGGCCCACTGCCGCCGCGGCCGCCGCCTGCAGCGGATCGAAATCGTCGGGCAGAGACAGATCATCGATCACGTTATACCAGGGCGAAAAAACGTTCGGGTTGTCCCCGCTCGAGGTGGTGTTCTCCGTGTTGGAGATATTGGGCTGAAACGGCTGCGGCAGCAGGACGGGCTTTTGCGGGGGCTTTTTCGGTGGCGTCTGGGCGACAGAGAAACTTGAAAATGACACCAGAACTGCCAGGGCCAACCCGCCGCGATGTCCCGACCCCAGGAGGAAGGACCGCCGGCGCGTCACGGTGCGTCGCGCCAGATTTGGATCGTTTGCAGAAGCTTGGCCCGCGCCTCTTCCCGTGGGAGCCCCGACTTGACCAACAACTCCAAAATCTCCGCAAAAAGATTGCGGCGGTGCACCCCGGCCTCAGATTCGTCGAGGGCATTCTCCGTGAAGATTTCGTTGCGCCAGACCTTCAAGGTGAGCAGGAGCTTGGCCCGCGCTTCCTCGCGCGGAATTCCCGCCTCGACCAGACGGTCGTGCAATTCGCCAAAAAGATACCGGCGGCGCAATCCGCTCTCGGAGGTGTCGCGGCGGAACTCCGAGGAAACCACCACAGGAGAGCCGCACTCGCAGATCCGCGTCACCCGGATACCGCGCCCGGGGTCTGCCTGCTCCCCGCCTCCTCCGGCCGGGGCCAGCGTGTTTTTGATGAAATCCTCGAAATTCTCGTAAACCTTTCCGCAGGATGAGCAGGTCTTGGGGAAGTCCAGGCTCCCCTGCTGCTCCGCCGCGAGGAGTCTCGGAAGATCCGCCGGGTCATGGACCGGCTCGTATTTCAAGGGAACAAAATTCATGACCAACCCGAACGGCTTTGCTCCCGCCCGGCTCAACAACTCCACCGCCCGGTTCACTGTCCGCCGCGGGGTTCTGCTGGCCCGCAGCACCAGGCACACAACGTGAAAGAAGCGGGCGAAGGACAACGTGTCGCTGACCGGGGTGATGGAAGCCGAATCAAAAATCACCCGATCGTAATTGGGCTGAGCTTCGGCCAGAAACTCCTGGAAGCGCTGCCGGGAGAGAATCTCCGCCGGAAGCGAATACGGAGTCCCCGCCGTGACGACATCCAGATTGGGAACCGGGGTGGCGCGAATGATGCTCGAAAAGGCCACATCGCCCTGCAGGTAATCGGCCAGGCCCCGATGGTCCTTCGTTCCAAAGACCCGCTCTTCGATCACCGGCTTGCGCAATTGCGCATCGACCAGCAGCGTGCGCTGACCGCTATTGGCTATGGCCACAGCGAGATTCAAAGCGCAGAAGGATTTTCCCTCACCCGGCATCGGGCTGGTGACCAGAACCAGATTGCTCCGCGCATTGGTTTCCATCATTTGGATGGAGGCCCGGAGCGTGCGGAACGCCTCTGCGGCGTGGGAGTATTTGTCGTTAATGACGGGGCTATGGGCGAGATCCGGCAGAGCCAGGATCCCTTCACTGCGACCCCGCGTGCGGGCCGCTTCGATCCCGCGCCTCAGCGTCGGCAGACCGGCATCAATCCATCTCTTTAAAAAATTCGGCTCGGCCGCTTCCTCCTCCTGCGAAGGAGGCGCATACTCGGGCACTGCCGCCAGCACCGACAGTCGGAACGCGGATTCGGCATCCTCGACGGACTTGATGCTCGAGTCCAATTGCATGATCAATACGATCAAACCCGCCCCCAGCATCAGTCCGCCCACGAGTCCGGTGATCAAGACCCGGGCCGGCTTCACACTGATCTGGAAGCCGGGGCCGGCCGGATCCACCATCTGGAGAAGCACCGGTTGACTCCGGGCCTGCGAAGTTTCCTCGTTGAGGCGCTTCAGGGTGGCCTCGTAGGCAAGTTTATAGGCGTCGATTTGGCGCTGGTAGACCTTGTAGTCGATGGCCAGCTTTTTCACCTCGATGACCTTCTGCTCCTGCTTCTCCTCGGCCCGCGCGATGCTCTCCTCATTCATCTTCACCGCGGCCAAAGCGACCTCGATACTCTTCGGAGCCTGGAGGATCTCTTGTTTGAGGGTGGTTTCCACCTCCCGGAGTTCCGTCTGGGTTTGAATCATGAGCGGATTCTCCGGACGATACCGCTGGGCCAGTTTGACCAACTGCCCGCGCAGTTCGCCCGCGCGGGCGTACAGGCGCTCGACCGCCGGAACCTTGCGGATGCTCTCGATATCGAGGAGCTTCTCCGGCTCATTCAGACAGGCCTCAATCTGTTCGTAGTCACTTTCGAGTTTGAGGCGCTCGGATTTAATCGCGGTGTGCCGCGAGTTCAAATCCCGCAACTGGACTTCCACGATGTTGGACTCGCCATCGATCGAGACGATCCCCAATTTCTCTGTGTAGTCGTTGAGAACTTCCTCGGCTTTTTTGAGATTCGATTCCTGCTTCTCCGCTTCGCTCTGGAGATACTTCACGTTGACGCTGACCGCCTCAATGCGTTGCTCCCGGTCGTAGGCAATGCCTTCCTCCACGATGGCATTGGCCACCAGTTCCGCCTGCGCAGGGTCCCAGCTTTGAAACGAGATCTGGATCAGCCGCGTATCCGGAACCAGTGCCACCTTGCTGTTGCCCATGAGGTAGCCGACGAGTTCACCTTCCGAAACACCCGCGGCGGGACGTCCGCTCCCCACAAAGTTATCAACCTTGGTCAGATCCAGTTTGGCAATCACCCGCCGCATCAACATCGGGCTGATGAAACTCTGCTCGATCGTCTTGAGATCCTCCGGCGTCGTGGCCCCCTCGTAGGCCATGGCCCCGCCGGTCATCGAGACCGACTGCGTGGTCGAGCGGCGCTCGATCTTGATCTCCGCCGTCGAACTATACAGCGGCTTGGTCGTCTTGAGATACAGGTAGGAAAGCCCGAGCCCCAAGGCCGCGGTTAACGCGAAAATCCAGTAGAACTTCCGCAGCGTCTCCAGGAGTTTTTTGACATCAAAGGCCGGCTGCCCGCCGCCCGATGAAAAAACGTCCTCGGAGCTCTCGTCAGCAAAAGCCATCAAAAAATCGTCTCCTTGACGAAAATCACATCCCCTTCGTGAATGAGGAAGGTTTGGGATTGCGGCGCCAGCGCATTGAGTCGCATCCGCACGATCTCGCCATTTTTTTTCCGGCTCACCACCACCTGCTTCAGGTTTCCGATATCCGAATTCCCCCCCGCCGTGGCGATGGCTTCGGGCAGGGAAACGTTTTGCTCCGGAGGAATGACGTAACTTCCCGGTCGCTGCACCTGACCCCAGACGGTGTAGCGCCGCGGGGAATAGGCCAGCACGGTCACGCTCACCTGAGGGTCGACCAGATACTTCTTATCCAGAAGTTTTGCGATCTTGTCCGCCGCCACCTCCACGCTCTCTCCGAGCACGGCGACCCGCCCGATCAGGCCGACGGAAATGGTCCCGTCCCCCTGGACACGTTGACGGGTCGTCATGACAGGTTCCTGAAAAACATCCACCTGCACGATGTCGCCCACCCGGAGCAGGTAGGTCTGGCTGGTTTGCGGAAGGTCCAGATCGAGGTCAATCTCCGGAGCCGCCGTGCGGCACGAGACGGCAAGAACCAGCACCGCAGCCAGCGCGGCACAGACTCCGCCCAGCCGCAGAGCTTTCCTCGCGGAAAAACAAGATAAGGAGCTCTTCAAAGAAAGTTTCATCGTCATTCGCCGAGCCCGTTACCGGCGTGACCGGTTACAGCGCAATATGTTGACACGGGGAGGTTAATAGCGGCATGACAGACCCCTTGGAAGATTTTTCTCTTTTCGCAAAGCGGTGGCTGCCAGCCCTCATTTGGATGGGAGTCATCCTTTTCGCTTCGACGGATGTGGGATCCACCAGCAATTCCTACCGGCTCATCCGGCCCTGGCTGCTCCGGATCAATCCGAAGATCACCGAGCCCGAGGTCTATCGCATCAATCTGAGACTGCGCAAGACGATGCACGTCCTCCAGTTCGCCATCCTGGCCATTCTGGTGCTGCGGGCTCACCGCATGTTGAACCTGCCTCCCAAAAACCGCACTCTCCGCGCCATCAGTTTTGTCTTTATCATCGCGATCGTCTTTGCCGCGGGCAGCGAAATCATTCAGTATTTCATGAAGGCGCGAGGGGCCTCCATCAACGATGTCTTTCTCGATCTGGGTGGGACCAGCCTGGGGCTGATCGTGGCTTATTTTGCCGGCTTGTTCAAAAACCGCCCGACCCTCCCGCTGTCCGCTCCACGTTCCTCCTAAATGCTCGAGCCCAGGAAGGTGTGGATGCCGCATTCGCTCTTGTCGAATCCGGTCCAGCGCCCCGCCCGTTCATCATCCCCCTCGCCCACCGGACGCGTGCAGGGTATGCAGCCGATCGAACGATAACCCCGTGAGGCCAGGGGATTCGTCGGGATCTTGTGTTCGCGCAGATACGCCTGCACCTGATCCCGCGACCAGTTCGCCATCGGGTTCAATTTGAGAATGTATCGGTCGCGCAACACATCGAAATGGTACAACTCCGCGATCTGCGTCTTCTCGCGTCCCTCCGATTGCTGACGGCGCAGACCCGTGATCCAGACGTCCAGTTCGCCGAGCTTTTTCTGCAGTGGCAGCACCTTGCGCATCGTGCAGCACAGATCAGGCTGGCGACGCCACAATTCGGGGCCGTGTTCGGCCTCCTGCTCCTCCACCGTCTGCTCGGGCTTGAGCGATTCAATCGTGATGCCCAGCAAGGCCTCGATCTTGGCTTTCAGTTCCAGGGTCTCCGGAAAAAGCAAACCGGTATCCAACGTGAAGGCCGGAAAGTTGAACCCGGCCCGCCAGGCCGTGTGCATCACCACCAGGCCCGCGCCTTGGAAACTCGTCCCGATGGCCGCGCGCGAGCCATAGGTCTCCCACGCCCAGCGCAGGATCTCCTCCAGCGAGGCGGATTCAAACTCCGCCGACTTCCGCCGGATTTCCTCAGGATCGAATTTTTGCAGCGACATGATTGGAGGTAAGACGCAACCCGTGGTGAACGCAACTGGAGGGCACTGCTTTGTCCGTGCCCACACTTTGCGGAAACGACGCAGCGTTCCCCCGCATTTACAGCGCCTTCGCCGCCGCCACAACCGCTTCGGCGGTAATGCCCAGCTCCTTCATCACCGTGGGACCAGGTGCGCTGAGACCGAAACGGTCGATTCCGATGACCTTGCCATCCAGTCCGACATAGCGGAACCACGGATCGGAAACACCCGCCTCGATCGACACGCGCTTACGCACCGCCTTGGGCAGCACGCTTTCCTGATAGGCCGCATCCTGACGCTCGAACCGCTCGAAACACGGCAGCGAGACCACCCGCGTGCCCGGCCCGAGGACTTCCGCCGCCTTCAAGGCATGCTGCAGCTCGCTGCCCGTGCCGAGAAGGATCAAATCCAATTTGGCCGTCTCCTTCTTCGCGATATAGCCGCCTTTGAATACGCCTTCGCGGCGCGTCTCCACCGGAATGTCGTTCAAGGTCGGCAGGTTCTGCCGTGACAGGACCAGCATCGTCGGGCCGTCCGTTTTCTCAAACGCCGCCGCAAAGGCCCCCGCCGTTTCCTCGGGGTCCGCCGGACGAATCACATCCAATCCCGGAATCGCCCGCAAGGCCGCCACAGTTTCCACCGGTTCGTGCGTCGGACCATCCTCACCCACTCCGACCGAATCGTGAGTGAAAATATAAACCACCGGCAGATGCGACAGCGCGGCAATGCGGATCGACGGCCGTCCGTAGTCGCTGAACACCAAAAACGTCGCGCCGCTCGGACGGAAGATGCCGTCATACGCGATACCGTTCATCAACCCGCACATGGCATGTTCGCGGATGCCGAAATGCAGATTGCGACCCTCGCGGTTCTTCGGGGTGAAATCGCCGCCGTCCTTGATGTAATTCAGGGTCGAACCGTGCAGATCCGCACTGCCCGAAATCAGCAGCGGCATCGCCGCGGCCACGGGTTGGAGCACATCGCTGCCCGCTTTGCGCGTGGCGATGTTGGCCGCAGGATCGAATTTGGGAATGACTTTGAGCAAATCCGGCACCTTGCCCGCAATGGCCGCATCCAACTCCGCCGCCAGATCACCATTGCCGGCGCGCCACGCTTTATAGGTCACTGCCCACTTGGCGTAAGCCGCCTTGAGCGATTCCTTGTGTTTGGCAAAATACGCTTTCGTCTCCGGGGCAACGAAGAATGTTTGCTCCGGCAGTCCCAGCGCCTTGCGGGACTCGGGCACGAATTTCACCCCGGCCTCGCCGTGCGCCTTGTTCGTGCCGCTCACCTCGGGAATACCCTTGCCGATCATCGTCTTCGCGATAATGAACTGCGGCTTCCCACTGGTCGCGGCTTTCGCTTTTTCGAAGGCCGTCAGAACTTCATGCAGATCATTGCCATCAATCTCCTGCACATCCCAGCCATAGGCCTTGTAACGCGCCCCGGTATCCTCGCTCTGCGTCACCGGCGCCATGGCATCCAGCGTCACGTTATTGGAATCGTAAAACAAAATCAGATTGTCCAACTGCAGGTGCGCTGCCAGAGCGGAAGCCTCCTGGGCAATGCCCTCCTGCAAACAGCCGTCGCCCGCCAGCACGACCACATGATGATCGAAAATCCTGTGCTCCGGCGTGTTGAAGCGCGCCTCGCTCATCTTGGCCGAGATGGCGTAGCCGACCCCGTTGGAAACGCCCTGACCCAGCGGCCCCGTCGTGGCCTCCACCCCCGGCGTCTCATGAAACTCCGGATGCCCTGGCGTGATGCTGTGCAGTTGGCGGAAGTTGGAGACCTCTTCAATCGAGAGCGCGTAGCCCGACAAATGCAGCCACCCATAGAGGAACATGCTGCCATGACCCGCCGAGAGAATGAACCGGTCCCGGTTCAGCCAGCGCGGTTCATCCGGATTGTGGCTCAGGGCATGTCCGTAAAGCACCGCCCCGATTTCGGTCGCGCCGAGGGGCAGGCCAAGGTGGCCGGATTTCGATTTTGTCACCGCGTCCATGGCCAGGCCGCGCGCATCGCGGGCCGCCAACTCAAGAGAGGGAATGTCTAGACTCATAATATTCGTGGTAAATTTTCAGCCCTCAGAAAACCGTCTCCCCCGCCGGTTGGCAAGCTTTGGCATGGGAACCGTCCCTCCGCCTACTCTTAAACTTGAACCTGAACCTACCCTCTCGTCGTCGCGGGAGTTTCCGTGCGCGTTCAAGTGTAGGCGTCAGAGGAATACTCCCGTCGCCATTCTCCCTGCTCCCGGCTCCGCGCTTTTTCATGGCCCAACCCCGCGTGGAATGGCAGAACATCCGCGCACAGAAGTCAAAAAGAATGTCCGCACCATCCGAACCCACAGGAAAACGCAAAGCAGCTCTCATCATTGGCGCCCTCGGCGTGGTCTTCGGCGACATCGGCACCAGCCCGCTCTACGCCTTCAAGGAATGCCTCCACCACAGCGGCGAGGCCGACCCGTCCACTGCCACCATCGGAATTCTTTCCCTCATCCTTTGGTCTCTCATCATTATCGTCTCGATTAAATATGTCGCCCTCATCCTGCGGGCCGACAACCATGGCGAAGGCGGCATTCTCGCCCTGCTCAATCTCGCCTTCCCCCCGCAGTCCACCGGCAGCCAGGTCACGAAATCCGTTCTACTCATGAGTGCGATCGGCGTCTTCGGGGCGGCCCTGCTCTACGGGGACGGCGTCATCACTCCAGCCATCTCCGTCATCTCCGCCGTCGAAGGGCTGAAGGTCATCTCTCCCGCTCTGGGCCACTTTGTCGTGCCGCTGGCCGTGGTCATCCTCCTTGCTCTCTTCTCCGTTCAGCGCTTTGGCACCGATTTTATCGGCAAAGCTTTCGGACCCATCGTCCTTCTCTGGTTTCTCGTCCTCGGTTTCCTGGGATTGATCCAGGTCATTCACAACCCCGCTGTCCTTGCCGCCTTCAATCCCTTTAGCGGACTCCACTACCTCATCAGCCATCCTGGAACGTCCGCCTTCGTGCTTGGCAGTGTCGTCCTCGCCGTCACCGGCGCGGAAGCGCTCTACGCCGACATGGGGCACTTTGGCCGGATTCCCATCCGCGACGCGTGGAATTACATTGCCCTGCCGGCCCTCGTGCTCAACTACCTCGGCCAAGGCGCCCTCGTTCTCTCCCACCCCGAGACCCACACGAACCCGTTCTTCCTCCTCGCCCCCGAATGGGCCACCCTCCCGCTCGTCCTCCTCGCCACCATGGCGGGTGTGATCGCCTCCCAAGCCCTCATTTCCGGCGTCTTCTCGCTCACCACCGCCGCCATGCAAATGGGCTACCTGCCCCGCATCCAGATCCTCTACACCAGCCACGAGACCTCGGGCCGTGTCTACATTCCCGCCGTCAACTGGGCTATGGCCTTCGCCTGCATCGCGCTCGTCGTCAGCTTCCGCTCCAGCTCCGCCCTCGCCGCCGCCTACGGCCTGGCCGTCACCATGACCATGATGGCCACGGCCTGCCTGTTTTTCGTCGTCTCGCAGAAACTCTGGGGCTGGAGCCGTTCCCGTGCGGCCATTGTTTGCTCCATCTTCCTTATCATCGAATGCGCCTTCTTTGCCTCGAACATCCTCAAGATCGCTCACGGCGGCTGGCTCTCGCTCCTTATCGGCATCGTGGTTTTCTACATGATGACCACCTGGAAAATCGGCCGCACCTACATCCGCAGTCAGATGGGCAACGCCCTCACCCTGCCCTGCTTCGTCGATTCCATCGCCATGTCCGGCGTTCTCGACCCCGCCCTCAACCCCCACCGGGTCAAAGGCACCGCCATCTTCCTCTCCTCCTCCCCCGATATCACCCCCAACTCGCTTTCCTATAACCTCACCCACAACCACGTCCTGCACGAACGCAACATCGTCCTCACGATTCTCTCCGCCCGCGTTCCCTACGTGGATGACGCCAGCAAACTCACCATCACCCCGCTTCCCGAAGGCTTCTACCAGGTCAACGCCAATTTCGGCTTCATGGAAATCCCCACCATCCAGGCCGTCGTGGCCGGGGCCGAAAAACAGGGGCTCTCCATTGATATTGAAAAGAGCACGTTCTTTCTCGGACGCGAAACTCTGGTGCGTTCCAACAACGGACTCCCCCGCATGCGTGAAAACGTCTTCATCGCCATGGCCAAAAACGCCCAGAACGCCGCGCAATTCTTCCACCTCCCCAGCAACCGCACCATCGAGATCGGCAAACAGGTCGAAATCTGATGGTGCGCGATACAGGGTTCGAACCTGTGACCCCCTCCGTGTCAGGGAGGTGCTCTACCACTGAGCTAACCGCGCGTGCTTGACGCTTCTTGAGAAGAAGCGGACGGGCAAAATACGGGGGATTTTTCTGCAGGGCAACTGTTTATTCTCAGCCGCCTGCCGTTGGAACCACCGCGGGGCCCCCGGTTTGGGAAAAATCCCCGCAATTCCCTGTTGTCAAAGCGCACAACCCGCCTAGGTTCTCGCCCATGTTTCGACTTTTCGCGTGCACCCTGTGCGCGGTTTTTCTTCTGACCCCCTCCAGCCCGGCAGCAAAAGTGGCCAGCAGCCTGGTGCGCATTCAGGAAACTTCGCAGGAACCCAATTACAAAGCCCCGTGGAGCGGAGGCGAGGTCAATGGCGGAGTGGGAGCCGGGTTCATCATTTCCGGCAACCGGATCATGACCAATGCGCATGTGGTGAGTAATGCGCGCTTCCTCACCGTTTCGAAGGAGGGCGATCCCAAGCCCTATCCGGCGCGGGTTTTGCATGTGGCGCACGATTGCGATTTGGCTTTGCTGACGGTGGACAATGCGGATTTTTTCAAGGGGACGACGGCCTTGGATTTCGGGGGCATTCCGGCCATCGAGTCCACCGTTTCGGTCTACGGTTATCCTATCGGGGGCGACCGGCTTTCCGTGACCCGCGGCGTGGTGTCGCGCATTGACTTCCAGCCCTACTCGCACTCCGGGGTGGATTCGCATCTGACTATCCAGATCGACGCGGCCATCAATCCGGGAAACAGCGGCGGTCCGGTCTTGCAGGACGGCAAGGTCATCGGGGTGGCCTTTCAAGGGTACAGCGGGGATGTCGCGCAGAATGTCGGCTACATGATCCCGACGCCGGTGATCCGGCGTTTCCTTCAGGACGTGGAAGACGGCCATTACGACCGCTATGTTGATCTCACCCTGAGCTATCATCCGCTGCACAATCCAGCCATGCGCCAGTCGCTCGGCCTGAGCGACGGGGAGTCCGGCGTGGTTGTCGGGAGTGTCTTTGGAGGAGGCGTTTCCGAGGGCGTGCTCTCACCCGGCGATGTGTTGCTGAAAATCGATGGCCTGCCCATCTCCAGCGACGGAACGGTGTCCATCGACGGCGATCCGGTCGAGATGGCCGAGGTGGTGGAGCGGAAATTCAAGGGCGATAAAGTGAATTTTGAAATTCTCCGCGACCGGAAACCGCTGAATGTCACGATCAACCTGACCCACGCCTGGCCCTTCACCCTGCAGGCCAACGCCTACAACGAAAAACCCCGCTTCGTGGTCTTCGGCGGATTGGTTTTCCAACCGGTGGATGCGAACTTCATCTCGGAACACAGCCCGGACGATCTGCGCCTGCGTTATTTCTTTGATCAGTTCGTTACCCAAAGCATCTACCGCGAACGCTCGGAGATCGTCGTGCTGAGCAGCATCCTGGCCGATCCGGTCAATGCCTATGCCGCAGAATTCCGCTACGACATCGTCAACAAAATCAACGGCCAGAAAATCGATCGGATCGACGATGTGGCGGCGGCATTCAAAAAAGAGGCCGATTATTACGTGATCGAGATGCTCGGACAGGGCCGGCCGATCGTACTGGAGCGCAAGGCGGTCGAGGAAGCGCGCGACCGCATCGTCACGCGTTACCGGGTCCTCAAAGAAGAAAACCTGCAAAAATGAAACATCTGGCCGCTCTTCTTTTCGTCCTTCTCCTGCCCCAGTCCCTCCGGGCCAGCGCGGGATCACCGCCGCGGGAAAAGACTCCCCAGTCCGTCAGCAACGACTCGCTCGTCCGGGTCAATGCGACCAGCCAGGCATTTGATTTTTTCCGGCCCTGGACCAAGAAAGCCCCCTACATGCGCCGCGGCTTGGGCGTCGTGATGCCGGACAACCGGGTTCTGGTCACAGCTGAGATCGTGGCCAACCACACTTATGTGGAGTTGGAGAAATCCGCCTCGGCCGAAAAATCCGCCGCCGAGGTCGTGGTGGTGGATTACGACAGCAATCTGGCCCTGCTCCGTCCGGTCAATCCGGATTTTCTCAACAACGCCAAACCCCTCCCCCTCGACGACGGAGCGCGGGTCGGCGACAAGGCCTCCATTCTCCAACTGGAAAGCAACGGACTCATCGCGGAAACCCCGGCCATCATCACCACCATCACCGTCGCGGGGTATCCGCTCGACTATATTTCGCTGCTCACGTATCGCATCAGTTCCCCGCTGCAAAGCCGCGAGGGCAGCTTCACGGTGCCGGCCGTGCGCAACGGCAACTTGCTGGGGCTCCTCATGCGCTACGACTCGCGCAGCCAGACGGCGGATTTGATCCCCGCTCCGGTCATCGCTCATTTCCTGGCCGACGCGAAAGCGGAGAAGTATTCCGGATTCCCCCGCGCGGGCATTGCCTTCGCCTCGACCCGTGATCCGCAATTCCGCCGCTACATCGGACTGACCGAGGACGGCGGCGTCTATTTGACCGAGGTGAGACCCGGCAGCCCGGCGGATAAGGCCGGACTTCGCAAAGGCGACATTATCCTGGCCGTGGTGGGAAAGCCGGTGGACCAGGACGGCAACTACGATAACGCCGACTTCGGAAAAATCTCCTTCAGCCATCTCACCAACACCCTGGCCAAGGTCGGTGACACCATCGAGTTCACCATTCAGCGCGACGGCAAACGCCAGGTAATCCCTGTCGTGCTCGGAGCGTTTGACCGGAAGAATGTGGTAAGCGAACCCTACATTTTCGGAACGCAGCCCCGCTATTTCATTTTGGGAGGACTGGTTTTTCAGGAGCTTTCGCGTCCTTATCTTCAGGAATGGGGTTCGGGCTGGGTCAAAGAGGCGCCCCAGCGGCTGGTCTATCTCGACGCTTTCCAAAACGAACTGCCCATCGACCGCGGCAAGATTGTTTTCCTCAGCCAGGTCCTGCCCTCACCGAATACACTCGGCTACGAAAACCTCGACCACCTCGTCGTAACCAAAGTGAACGGAGTGGAAATCAAAAGTTTGGAAGACCTCGCCCGCGCCGCGGCGGCACCGAAGGACGGTTTCCATCGCATCGAATTCGAACAGGATCCCGGATTCATCGCGCTCGACGCGGCGGAAGTGGAGGAAGGCAAAGGCCAGCTCATGCAGGACTACGGGATTCCGGCGCTGGAAAATCTCGGCGACAAGTAGAGGCCAACTGTTCTTGGGTCGGCTCCCCGGAACGGCAACGTAGTGCCGTGGCTACCAGAACGACTACCCCTTGCGCAGGCCGCCTGATTCCTTTTCGAGTTCCCTGATCCTGGCTTCCAGGCGGGCAATCGTTTCCTCCGCGGCCATGAGCTTGCGGCGTTTATCGAGCAAGCCGACTTCCAATTCCCGGATTCGTTTTTGCAGGTTGGCGCGCAAACCGCCCGGACCGGGCTGTTGCAACATCGCCATGATGGAGTTCGAGGGAATCTTTTCTTCTTTCGGTTCCAGCTGCGCCGCCTTGTAGAACGAGGTCTCCTGCAACGTCGTGGCCTGCCCGGTGCAACAATTGACCAGCGGAGTTCCGGGCGAAATCTCCCCAAGTTGGTCAAACTCGAGCAGCGCCTCCTGCGTCGTGGGACCATAGAGCAAATTTTCACCGACCACGACCAGCCAATCCATCTCCATCTCCGGGATCATCGGGGCCTTGGTCCAGATGGTTTTGTCGTTGGACAGCATGTCCTGCGGATTGACCTGCGCGGAACGCGCCCAGTCGCGGATTTTGACAAAAGACACCGGACCGAAAATCTCGCCGTTCTCGTGTTTTTTCAGGTACCAATTTTCCGGATTTTCGATGGGCATAGCAGGGGAGAAAAAACTCTCCTTCAATCTGGCCCAAGGAGAGGCGAATGACAAGAAACTTGCGCTCGCTGCCGGTTGGAACGATGATTGCCAGTTCGCCTTCAGGCGCAATTTCATCACGATTATGAGCAAAACATTGTTGGATAAGGTCTGGGAGGCGCACGCCGTGCGGGTATTGCCGAATGGAGCCACCCAGCTTCTCATCGGCACCCACCTCATCCACGAGGTGACCAGTCCGCAGGCTTTCGGGATGTTGCGCGATCTGGGACTCAAGGTCCTTTATCCGCAGCGCACTTTCGCCACGGTGGATCATATTGTTCCCACGGACGAGCGGGAGGAACCTTTCTCCGATCAGCTCGCCGATGACATGATCAAGGCGCTGCGCAAAAACTGCGCGGAGTCCGGGGTCACCTTTTTCGATCTGCCCAGCGGCAAGCAGGGCATCGTTCACATCGTCGGACCCGAACAGGGCATCACCCAGCCCGGCACCACCATCGCCTGTGGCGATTCCCATACCTCGACTCATGGGGCCTTCGGGGCCATCGCCTTCGGCATCGGCACCAGCCAGGTGCGCGACGTGCTGGCCACCCAGACGATGGCCATCCACAAACCCAAAGTCCGCCGCATCAACGTCGAAGGCAAACTTTCGCCCGGCGTCTATGCCAAAGACGTCATTCTGCACATCATCCGCAAACTCGGGGTCAATGGCGGCCTCGGCTACGCCTACGAATATGGCGGCTCGACTTTTGACGCCTTCACTCAGGAAGAGCGCATGACCGTTTGCAACATGTCCATCGAGGGCGGTGCGCGCGTCGGCTACGTCAATCCCGATGAAACGACCTTTGCCTATCTGAAAGGCCGCCCCTACGCGCCGAAACCCGCTGATTGGGACGCCGCCGTCGCCCGCTGGAAGTCCTTCGCCTCCGATCCAGGCGCCAAGTATGACGACGTGATCACGTATCAGGCTTCGGAAATCAGCCCGACCGTGACCTGGGGCATCAACCCCGGACAGGCCATCTTCATCGATGAAAAGGTGCCAACCGCCGGTGAATTGCCCGAAAAAGACCGCGCCACCGCCGAAGAGGCCCTCGTTCACATGCATTTGAAGGCCGGCCAGCCCATCAAGGGCACCAAGGTGGATGTCGCTTTTCTGGGAAGCTGCACCAACGGCCGCCTGAGTGACCTCACCGAAGTGGCCCATTACCTGAAAGGCAAAAAGGTCAAAGCTGGCGTGAAGGCCATTGTGGTTCCCGGCTCGCAGGGCGTCTCACTGATTGCCGAACAAATGGGACTGGCGGAGATTTTCCGCGATGCCGGGTTCGAATGGCGCGGCGCGGGCTGCTCCATGTGCCTTGGCATGAACCCCGACCAACTGGTCGGCGACCAGCTTTGCGCCAGTTCCAGCAACCGGAACTTCAAGGGCCGCCAAGGCAGCCCGACCGGACGCACCGTCCTCATGAGCCCCCTCATGGTGGCCGCGGCGGCGATCACCGGGGAGATATCCGATGCTCGTGAGTTGTTCGTATTGAGTTAATTAAAAACATTATTTACTATGGCTTTAGAAAAAATAATCCAAGTGGCAGGACGGGGTGTTTATGTGCCCGGAGAGGATATTGATACCGACCGCATCATCCCCGCCCGCTTCATGAAGTGCGTGACGTTTGACGGATTGGGCGAGTATGCCTTCTACGACGAGCGGCGCAACGCCGATGGGTCGGAGAAGGCCCACCCTCTCAACGACCCGCGGTTTCTCGGAGCGAGTATTCTGCTCTCCGGCTCGAATTTCGGCTGCGGGAGCTCGCGCGAACATGCCCCGCAGGCCCTCTACCGCTTCGGCTTCCGGGCTGTGCTGGCGGAAAGCTTTGCCGAGATCTTTTTCGGCAACTCCACCACCCTCGGCATCCCCTGTGCGGTTATGTCCAAGGCGGACATCGCCGCCCTGGCCGATCTGGTCAACCGCGACCCCGCGCAATTGATCACGCTGGATTTGCTCGAAGGCAAGGTTTCGGCGGCCGACATGGACTTCAAAGCCAGTCTGCCCAGCCATGCCCACGAAGCCCTGGTCAGCGGCAAATGGGACGCCATCGCCGATCTGCTGGAGGGCATCCCCGACATCAAAAAAGTTGCGGGAACCCTGCCCTATTTCGAAGCGGCGTGAAGTCGCGTTGAAGGTTCGGGGTTGAGGACTGGAAAGACGCCGCATGCAATTCTTCCCCTCAACCATCAACACTCAACCATCAACCGTAGCACCGCGATGACCGTCCTCGAGACCCTCACCGCAGCAACCGGCTACCTCACCAAGCACGGCGTCGAAAGCCCCCGGCTCAACGCCGAGCATCTCCTCGCCCATTCGCTCGGCAAAAAACGCCTCGATCTTTATCTCGAATTCGACCGCCCGCTCTCCGACGCCGAGCGGGCCCCGCTGCGCGATCTGGTCAGGGACCGCGGCAACGGAAAACCCCTCCAACATCTTCTCGGCACGGCGGAATTTTTCGGCCGCTCCTTCCTCTGCGACTCGCGGGCGCTGATTCCCCGCCCGGAAACCGAGCAACTCGTTGAGTTGATCCTCGCGAATCTCAAGACCCAACCTGCCACGCTCCTCGACGTCGGCACCGGCTCCGGCGTGATCGCCCTCACCCTGGCTCTCGAACGTCCCGGAGTGAATGTTTCCGCCACAGATCTCTCCGCGGATGCGTTGGCGCTGGCGAAGGACAACGCCTCGCGGCACGCGCTCGGGGAGACCGTGAACTTTTTCCAAGCCGACCTTTTTCCTCCCGGAGAAACGCGGTTCGACCTGATCGTCGCCAACCTGCCCTACATCCCCAGCGGCGACCTCCCAGCCCTTCAACCCGAGGTGCAGCGCGATCCTGCCCTGGCGCTTGACGGAGGTCCCGATGGGCTGAGCATCATTACCCGTCTCATCAGCCATTGCCCACAACGCCTGGCCGAAGGCGGCACCCTCGCCTTGGAAATCGGTCATGATCAAGCGCCGCGCGTCCGCGACATTCTGAATGAGAACGGATTTCAGAATATCGCCATCCACAAGGATTTTCAGGACCTTGAGAGATTCGTACTGGCCTCCCGAAAAGACGAAGGCCAGCCTTAGCGTCGCACCGCCCGGTTTCTGGAATCGCAAGAATCCTTTCGGTCAATACGAGAAGAGATTGCCTGCCTGATCTTGCAGTTCCTAAATGGTCCGCAAAAGTGAAGCACTAACTTAACCTCCCGCCTGCAGAATTCCATGGCCGCGCAATTCATGAAAATCGCCTCGACGCCTTCCGTGCTGAAGGCGCAGGAACACTACTTTGGCAAGTCCCAGCCCGCCGGAACCGTGACGCACAATGATGTGCTCACGCCGGACGAGATCCAATTCATCGAATCGCGGGACAGCTTCTACCTGGCAAGCGTAAATTCCGATTCCTGGCCCTACATCCAACATCGCGGGGGCCGGCCGGGATTTCTCCGTGCGACCAGTCCGTCAACGCTCGCCTTTGCCGATTACATGGGCAACCGGCAGATGCTCACGACCGGAAACGTCTCCGACAATGACCGAGTCTGCCTGTTCCTCATGGATTACCCTCATCGTGCCCGGCTCAAAATCCTGGGCCATGCCCGGGTCCTTGACGCGCGGGACCACGCCGATCTCGTGCCCCAACTGGCCGAACCCGACACCCGGCGGATCGTCGAGCGTATCGTCCAAATCGAAGTGGTTGGTTACGACTGGAATTGCCCGAAGTATATCACCCCGCGCTACAGCACCGCCGAGGTGCAGGAAGCGATCGCCCCCATGAAAGCCCGGATTGCCGAACTCGAAGCGGAACTCGCCTCGATCCGCCCCGGACTCAATCCGAAGTCTTAACCGCGAAGTTCGCCGTTCCATCCTCGGCTCCGTCAGCAAGGGCACTCGACATCACCTCCTCCGGCGTCTATCTACGACCCGAAGATATGGATAAAATCATCGTTCACGGCGGGGCCACGCTTAACGGGTCCGTGCGCATCAGCGGATCGAAAAATTCCGCCCTGCCCATCCTGGCGGCAACCTTGCTGACCAAGGAACCCTGCACCATCTCGCGGGTGCCCGATCTCAGTGACATTCACTACATGCTGACGATTCTGAGCGAACTCGGCTGCGAGGTCGAACGCGCCAGCGGCACAGTCACGGTCAAGGCCGAGAAAGTCCTGACCGAGGCTCCGTACGATATCGTGCGGAAAATGCGCGCCTCGGTTTGCATCCTCGGCCCTCTTCTCGGCCGCGAAAAGGAGGCCACCGTTTCCCTGCCCGGCGGTTGTATCATCGGCGATCGTCCGATTGACATTCATCTCAAGGGCTTCGAGGCCCTGGGAGCCGCCGTTCTGGTTCAAGCGGGCAACGTGAAGGTCCTGGCCCCCGAACTGCGCGGCGCCACCATCAACATGCGCGGCAAATTCGGCTCGACCGTTCTGGGGACGGACAATGTGATGATGGCTGCCGTTTTGGCCGAAGGCACGACCGTTATTGACGGTGCCGCCGCCGAGCCCGAGGTAGTGGACCTGGCGAATTTCCTCATCAAAATGGGCGCGAAAATCGAAGGAGCCGGCACACGTCGCATCATCATTGAAGGCGTGAAGGAACTGCACGGCGCGGAACACGACGTCATTCCCGACCGCATCGAAGCCGGCACGTTTCTGGTCGCAGCGGCCATCTCCGGCAAAGAGGTCACGCTCAAGCGTACGGATCCCGCGCATTTGAAATCCCTCACCGATCCCCTGATCCAGGCGGGATATTCCATCACCACCGGAAACCAGGAAGTCACCCTGCGGGCCAACGGCAACCGCCGGCCGCTCAAGCTGGAAACGCAACCCTATCCGGGTTTTCCCACCGACATGCAGGCCCAGATGTGCGCCCTGCTTGCCACCACCGATGGCATCAGCGTCATCACCGAGAACATTTTTCCCCAGCGGTACATGCATGTGGCCGAACTCAAACGCATGGGCGCAAATATCGAACTGCAGGGCTCGACCGCGGTGATTAACGGCGTGGCGCAATTGAGCGGCGCCCCGGTCATGGCCAGCGACTTGCGCGCCTCGGCCGCGTTGGTGCTGGCCGGACTCCAGGCCGAAGGCACGACGGAGATCAACCGCGTTTACCACATTGATCGCGGCTACGAGAGCATTGACGAGAAGCTCAATTCACTCGGAGCCCATATCGAGCGGGTCAAGGTGTAGCCGTCGTCCGGAGCGCCGGTGTAGCCGACGTCGTGAGACGGTGGCCTGAGCCACTCAGGCGAGTCACTCTCCACGCCCTCACAGGCGAGGCTGCGGATGATTACCGCACCACCTTGCGGTGGATCCAGACGCTTTGCACGATGCCCATGCTGAAGAGCGTGATCATCAGAAAGGATCCGCCATAACTGATAAACGGCAACGGCAGACCGGTGATGGGCGTGACCGATATCGTCATCCCGATGTTCATGAAGGTGTGGGTGAAGAGCAGCATGACGATTCCCACCACCAATAATCGCCCGAGGTCATCATCGGACTCGATGGCAACGTAGAGCATGATGAGAAAGAGCAGCAGCAGCACGGCCACGAGAATCACTCCTCCGACGAAACCGTGCTGTTCGCCCATCACGGAGAAAATAAAATCGTTGTGAACGATGGTGGCGGGCAGGAAACCCAGCTCGTTCTGGGTGTTGGGCGCCTTGAATCCCTTGCCGGAAAATCCCCCGGAACCGATGGCGATCAGCGACTGATTGATGTTCCAGCCATCGCCTTGCGGGTCGAGGTCGGGATTGAGAAACGTCGTGATGCGGGAGTATTGATAGGGTTTCAGACCGAAATTGACCACCAGCGGAATGATGGCGAGTCCAACAATCAGCATGGAAATGAGCCAGCGTTTCGGAATCGCCCCCACAAACATCATGGCCAGCAGAACCGGCACCCAGACGATGCACGAACCCAGATCCGGCTGGATGAGGATGAGGATCCACGGCGCACCGACGATCGCGCCGCAGGCAAGAATACGCAGGAACGGGAGGGTCTTCTTCGAGGCTTCGAGGTAGACGGCCAGGGTCATGATTCCCGCGACAATGGCAAGCTGGGAGGGCTGGAAATTCATGACTCCCAGATCGAGCCAGCTGCGCGCCCCGTAGCGCTTGGCCCCGATGAACATGGTCGCAACCAGTGCCACCAGCCCCACCACATAAAGCGGCACCGCCCCCAACCGGATCCAGCGATAGTCGATCAGTGAGAAAGCGAAAAAAACCGGCAGGCTGACGAGCAGCCACAGCAACTGCAGGCTCCAGAAGTTTTCACCCCGCATCCAAGTCGCGCTGTAAATCGAGTAAATGCCGTAAACCAGCAACGCGATCATCACCAGGAAGAGAACCCAGTTCATGCCGAGAAATTTGCGAAGCCAGGTGTGCATGTTTAAGGAATGCCTAAGAGCGAATACCGAAGGACAAAGGGATGGTCATCAAATGCGCCGACTCTGCCACGAAAATAAACTCGTCATTCTTCATTCGACCTTCGTCATTTTCTCCTACGCCAGTTGCGGCACGGCCGCCAGCAGGGTCTTCGTGTACTCATGCTGCGGATTCTGATAAATCTCCTCCGCCGGGGCCGCCTCAACGATGCGCCCGTGATGCATGACCAGAACCACATCGCTGATGTGTTCCACCACCGCGAGGTCGTGGGCGATGAAGAGATAGGAAATCCCGAACTCTTCCTGCAAATCCTCCAGCAAGTTGACGATCTGTCCCTGCACGCTCACGTCGAGCGCACTGACCGGTTCGTCGCAGACAATAAAGCGGGGCTTCACCGCCAGGGCCCGGGCAATGCCAATGCGCTGGCGCTGGCCACCGCTGAATTCATGCGGGTAACGGCTTTCCATGTCGGCCTTCAGGCCAACCTGATTGAGTAATTCGGCCACCCTGGCCCGGCGGTCGGGGCGCGTCATTTCCCGGAAATGGATCTCCAGCGCCTCGCCGATGATGTCCCCGCAGGTCATGCGCGGATTCAACGATCCGAAAGGATCCTGAAAAATCATCTGCATCTCCCGCCGCAAAGGACGGAACTGCCCCTCGCTCATCGGCAGAAGACTTTGTCCGTCAAAGGTCACTTCGCCCGAGGTGGCCGGAATGAGTTTGAGCAAAGCCCGCCCCACCGTCGTCTTGCCGCTGCCGCTTTCGCCGACCAGGCCGACCGTCTGTCCGGCCTCAACCGTAAAACTGACCCCGTCCACCGCCTTGATCTCATCCACCTTCCGGCGCATCAAGCCGCCGAGGACAGGAAACCAGACGCGCAAATCTTTGACTTCAAGCAATGGCATGAGTGGGCACAGCGAAGTTTGTCAGGGCCTTTGTGTCAAGGGTCGATCACCGAATAAACCCGGTGCCTGGACCCTACAATTTCCTCTCCCCCGCGCCGAGAAGGTCAACGAACTGAGCGCCGGTTTTCGCCGCCAGCAGGCGGTCAAGTTGGTGCTTGTCCCGGCAGATGCGCGCGATGGCTCCGACAATGCGGAGATACTCGGCGTTGAAGGCCGAGGGAATACCCGCCACGAAGACCAACCGGACCGGTGCGGCAACATCATCACAGCCAAAGCCCTCCTGCGAACGCCCCGCCGCCAGGACCAGCGAGGCAACGGAATCGGTTCGTCCATGGGCGAGGCAAATCCCACACCCGTTCTCGGCGATGGCCGGTGCATTCCGGCTCAGCACGGACTCGACCAGGGCGGCGAAGTCCCCCACCCGCGCATCACCATTCAACTTTGCCAGGACTTCCTGCACGGCGTCGGTTTTGTTTCCGGCCGTCAGCGCGAGGTTCACGTGACCGGGTTGAAGAATGTCCGAGATCGACGTCATACGTTACTTCCGCTCCATTTCAGTTTTTGCCGCAAAACCTCCGGAAACGACCGCTCGGGCAAAGTGACCAGCGGAAGCGAGCGATCGCTTTTCACGATGCGAAGGATGTCTCCCACCCGCATGGCCAGGGTGGACTGGCCATCGACTGTGACGAAAACCTCTTTCTCCGGCACCAGAAGTTGCGCTTCAATGACCGAGCGGTCGCTCACCACCGTCGAACGGTTGGTCAGCACGTGCGGACAAATCGGCGTGACCACAAACGCGCCCGAGTCCGGCATGAGCACCGGGCCGCCCGCTGAAATCGAATAGGCGGTCGAACCCGTCGGCGTGGCGATGATCAGCCCGTCCGCATTGTAATGGGTGAGTTCCGCACCATCGATCCGCACCTCGATCTTGACCAATTGCGAGCGTTCGCCCCGGCTGATCACCACATCATTCAAACCATGAAGCCGGCTTCTCTGTCCATTGACGCGGGTCAGTTCCGCCCGCAGGAGATCGCGCGGGCTCAGGATGTAATCTTTCTCCAGAATGCTCTCCACCGCCCGGGGAATCTCCGCCGCACCGACGCAGGTCAGAAATCCCAGAGAGCCGATATTAACTCCGAAAATCGGGCGGATGTCCGCCGCCAGTTTGTGCACCACCCGCAGAATGGTGCCGTCGCCGCCCATCACGACCAGCAACTCGGACTCCCGGGCCAGAGCCCGCTCGTCCCGCAGCGATTTCCGCCCGATCAACGCCGCCGTGTGCTTTTCCAGCGCATAGTCGATCCCGGCCTCTTTGAGCGCCGCCACCATGGCGCGTACCGCACTGCGGGCGTCGGATTTTTCCGAATGAGCGATGAGGCCGATCATAAGAGAAACGTGAAGGCTGAAACGTGAAAACTGGAGGACAGAGAAGGCGTTCCTGATGTTTCAGGTTTCAGGTTTCCCAATTCAAGTTTCCAACTCTTCATGGTCTGAGATGCGCCAGGAATTCCGTGTTGCCCTCGCGCCCCTTAATGGGCGACGGCATCAGTCCGATCCATTGCCTTCCTGCCGCCTCGACAAACGCGCGAATCCTCGACGTCACTTCCTCATGATACTGGGATTCACGCACGACTCCGCCCTTTCCCACTTTGTCGGGGGACAATTCAAACTGCGGTTTGATGAGAACGATCATGTCGGCGGCTGGCGTGAGTAAGGCAAAGGCCGCCGGTAAAATCAACGTCAAGGAAATGAAACTCACATCCGCCACGCACAGTTCCACCGCTTCGCCGATGTCCGCCGCGGTCAGAAAACGGGCATTCATTCCCTCCCGCACCACCACCCGCGGATCATTGCGCAGCCGCCAGTCGATCTGTCCATGACCGACATCGATGGCATGGACTTTTCTGGCCCCGTGCTGCAGCAGGCAGTCGGTGAATCCGCCAGTGGAGGCACCGACATCCAGCGCGACACGGTCCTGCACCGGAATATGAAAATGCTCCAGCGCCGCCTCCAGTTTGAGTCCGCCGCGGCCCACATACTTTTCACCGCCCCGCAACTCCACCTCGGCATCACCTGCCACGCTGCGTCCGGGCTTGTCCGCTTTCTGTCCCTCCACATAGACCGACCCCGCCATGATGGCGCGTTGGGCCTTTTCCCGTGAGGGACACAGGCCGCGGGCCACCAGCAATTGATCGAGGCGGGATTTTTCGGACATGGGAAACGTCATCCTAAAACCTTCACCCGCCGGCGGGAATCTCATTTCGCGACTGGTCCGAATCCTTGTGAAATTTCCGCCGCATGAACTCTTGGCGTGATTTTTGCTCTTCCCAAGACGCTTTAATCCTTCAAAAAAGACACCCACATGAGCGAATTCCAACCCACTCTCGACACCTCGGTCCCCGGCCTGAAGGCCCTCATTCAGAATCAGCTCAAGTTCAGCCAGTCGCGTGATTCGTCCACCGCGACCAAGCGCGACTGGTGGCTGGCCACCTCGAAAGCCGTTCAAGCTGTCATCGTCGAACGCATGCTGGCCACCCAGGCCGTCTATCACAACGAGAACGTTAAACGCGTCTATTACCTGTCGCTGGAGTTCCTCATGGGCCGGCTTTTCTCCAACAGCCTCTACAGTGCCGGCGTCTTCAACGAAATGGTTCACGCCTTGGAGGAACTCGGCCTCGACTACGAGGAACTGCGCAAAGAGGAATACGACATGGCCCTCGGCAATGGCGGTCTGGGCCGTCTCGCCGCCTGTTTCCTCGACTCCCTCGCCACGCTCGACCTTCCCGCCGTCGGCTATGGCATTCATTATCAATACGGCCTTTTCAAACAGGAATTCCGCAACGGCTATCAAGTCGAACTGCCCGACGCTTGGATGCAATTCGGCACCCCGTGGGAAATCGTCCGCTACGAACACTCGACCGAGATCCAGGTCTATGGCCACGTCGAGAATGTCTTTGATGACCGGGGCAATTACATCCCCCGCTGGACCGGCTGGAAGAAACTCCTCGGCATCCCCTACGACATTCCCATCCCCGGCTACGGCACCAACACCGTGAATTATCTCCGGCTCTGGGAATCCCGCGCCACCGAGGAATTCGACTTCGAGGCCTTCAACCGCGGCGGCTATGAGGAAGCGGTCCGTCAGAAAAACAACAGCGAGACGATTTCGAAGGTTCTCTATCCGAACGACAAGACCGAGAGCGGCAAGGAACTCCGCCTCCTCCAGCAATACTTCTTCGTCGCCTGTTCGCTCAAGGACATCATCCGTCGCTTCCGCAAGACCAACGAGGGCTGGGCCGACTTCCCCGAGAAAGTCGCCATCCAGCTCAACGACACCCATCCCGCCATTGCCGTGGTGGAACTCCAACGCATCCTCCATGACGAATACGAAATGTCGTGGGACGCCGCCTGGGCCATCGTGACCAAGGTCTTCGCCTACACCAACCACACCCTTCTGCCCGAGGCGCTGGAAAAATGGAGCGTCGGACTTTTCCAGAAGGTCATTCCCCGCCATCTCCAGATCATCTTCGAGATCAACAAGCACTTCATGGACGAGGTCGAAGCCAAGTGGCCCGGCGATGTGCACAAGAAGCAAATTCTCTCCCTCATCGAGGAAGGCCCGGTGCAGATGGTCCGCATGGCCCACCTTTCCGTCGTGGGCGGACACTCCGTCAACGGCGTCGCCGCCCTCCACACCCAGCTCCTCAAGAGCGATCTCTTCCCCGAGTTCGACGAGCTTTACCCCGGCAAATTCAATAACAAGACCAACGGCATCACCCCGCGCCGATGGCTGCTGGCCTGCAATCCGCGCCTCTCTGATCTCATCACCGGCAAAATCGGCCACGGCTGGGAACGCGATCTGGACAAACTCCGCGGCCTGGAACCCTTCGCCGACGACCCGCAGTTCCAAGAGGAATTCATGGCCGTCAAGCTGGCCAACAAAATCGATCTGGCCCGCATCATCAAGGACACCTGCGACATCGAGGTGAATCCCGCGGCCCTCTTCGACGTGCAAATCAAACGCCTGCACGAATACAAACGCCAGCACCTGAATCTGCTCCACATCCTGGCCCTCTACCGCCGTCTGTTGCAGAATCCCGGGCTCGACATCACCCCGCGCGTTTTCATCTTCGCCGCCAAGGCCGCCCCCGGCTACGACCTCGCGAAGTGCATCATCAAGGCCATCAACGCCGTCGGTAAATGCATCAATGCCGACACCCGCATCGAGGGAAAACTCAAAGTCGTTTTCCTGCCGAATTACCGCGTTTCCCTGGCCCAGCGCATCGTCCCCGCCGCCGATTTGTCCGAACAAATCTCCACCGCCGGCAAGGAAGCCTCCGGCACCGGCAACATGAAGCTCTCGCTCAACGGTGCCCTCACCATCGGCACCCTCGATGGAGCCAACGTGGAAATCCTCGAGGAAGTCGGACCGGACAATATCTTCATCTTCGGCATGACCGTGGACGAAGTGGCGGCTCTGTGGAAACGCGGCTACAACCCTGCCGAATTCCTCAACAAGGACGAGGAACTCAAGGCCGTGGTCGATTGGGTCGGCTCCAATTACTTCACCCCCGACGAACCGCCGGGCGTGCTCAACATGCTGCGCGACAACCTCACCTACAGCGACCCCTTCCTCTGTCTGCCAGATTTTGCGTCCTACAGCGAAGCGCAGAAGAGAGTCGATCTCGCCTTCCGCGATAAAGCCAAGTGGGCGAAGATGGCCATCCTCAACACTGCCCGAATGGGTAAATTCTCCAGCGACCGCACCATCGCCGAATACGCCAAGGAAATCTGGCACCTCCCCGCCGTCAAAGTCTAACCAGCACCTACACTTCGACTTGAACATGAACGTAAACTCCCAAAAGCCAGAGAGCGTAAGTTTAGGTTCAAGTGTAAGAGTAAGACTTTCACCCAGACCATAGCCGTCGTCAGTGTCCGCTCCTGGATGAATCGCGGGGAATACTAACACCGCGCCCCCTCTCGTAGCCGCGCTCGTGAGAGCGTGGCCGGGAACGACCGTTAATCCCAATTGCGTAGGGATCTGCGAGTGAGGCTTTGCCATAGGGAGGCGTCCTGCCTGAGCAGGCCTGGCAGTGACGACGGCAGCAATCCCTTTCCCGGTGGGTATTCACCCCATGGACATCCTTCCCCATGTCGCCGACGTTCGGGTCGGGACTTCGCCGTCGCCAATCGGGAGGCGCATCCGGAAACCGACCATGAAAGACACCAAGCTCAGCCGTTTATCTGAACGGTATGTGTCCGCCCTGCGCGCCCATTTCCAAGAAGGTCCCCAGGAAGGTTTGCGGTCGGCCTTGAGCGTGGGCCGTCAGGCGGCGGCGCTCGGCTTGGAAACGTTGGATCTGGCCAGGGTTCACGAATTCGCGCTGGGGATGCTGGCGGTCCCCAGCTCCACGACCGGGGCCCGAGACGATATGACCAGAGAGGGCGCGCGGTTTTTCACCGAGGCTGTCATCCCGATTGAGGAAACGCACCGCACGGCCCTTGATCTCGCGCATTCCAACCGGGAATTGAAAAAGGAGATCCAACGGAGTCAGGCCGCCGAAAAAGATCTCCTCACCAGCGGTGCGGAGTCCGCCCGGCTTCTCGAGGAGTCGCGCAGTCTTCAGGAATATCTCCAGCAACTCACCCACCAGATCCTGACCGCCCAGGAAAACGAGCGCGAAACGATGAGCCTCACCCTGCAGGATGAGATTGCGCAGACTCTGCTCGGCATCCACATCCGGCTCCTGGCCTTGAAGAAGGAAGTCAGCAACGGCCGGACGGACTTCGAGAAAGAGATCGCCACAACCCAACGGCTGGTGGAGAAATCGGTCCGGACCATCAAACGCCTGGCCCGCGAGTTCGGCACGCCCCATGAAAACTAAATTGCCCGCCCTCTCGCGAAGCTACCTTTCGGCCCTGCGCAAACACCTAAAGGGCGGCCGCTCCTCCAGTGCAGAGTCCGCCCGCAAGCTCGGACTCCGCGCCGTTAAGCTCGGCCTCGATACGCTCGATCTGGCCAGAATTCACCAGGAAGCCCTCCTTGCCCTTCTGGAGCCCGGGGATTCCGCGCGCACGAGTGACGGAATGGTCCGCCGGGCCGGCGCGTTCTTTGCAGAGGCCATTACCCCCATCGAGGAAACCCACCGCGGCGCCCGCGAGGCCAACGTGCAGTTGAAGGGCATGATCGCGACCCTGACCCGCCGGACGGTCGAGCTCGCCGCCTCCAACAAGGAACTCCAACACGAAATCATCCGCCGCAAGGCCATGGAGGAATCCCTCCGCACCAGCGAGACGACCTCCAGCCAGTTGTTGGAAAAATCCCGTAACATGCAGGAGGAATTGCGGCACTTTTCCCGCCGCCTCCTCAGCGCCCAGGAAGAGGAGCGCAAAAAGATCAGCCGGGAGTTGCACGACGTCATCGCCCAGACCCTCACCGGCATTAACCTCCGGCTTGCCACCTTGCGCACCCAGACCACAGCCAACGCCCGAGATCTCCACAAAAAAATCGCCACCACCCAAAAGCTCGTGGCCAAGTCCGTCGAGATCGTCCACCGCTTCGCCCGAGACCTCCGCCCCACCGTGCTGGACGACCTCGGGCTCATTCCCGCCCTGCAGGCCTATATGAACGGCTTCATGGAACGAACCGGTATCCGCGTGAGCTTCACCGCCTTTGCCGGAGTCGAGAAGATGGACAGCGCCCGCCGCACCGTCCTCTACCGCGTGGCCCAGGAATCCCTCACCAACGTCGCCCGCCATGCCAAAGCCAGCCAGGCCAAGGTCACCATCCAGGACCATCACGGCACCGTGCAAATGAAGATCCAGGACAATGGCCAGGGCTTCGAGGTCGAAGGCGCCGGGTTCGCCAAGAGCCGGAACCGCCTCGGGCTCCTCGGCATGCGCGAGCGCGTGGAAATGATCGGCGGCACATTTTGCGTGGAATCCGCCCCCGGCCAGCCCACCTCCATCATCGTGGACATTCCCGAGGACACTCACATCGCCATGAAAACCCCCACGAAAAAATCCGGCAACGCCACACTCAAATGTCCGTAAAGCCCATCACCGTCCTGCTGGCCGAAGACCACATGATCGTCCGCGAAGGCCTCATGGCCCTCTTGAAAATGGAGAAGGACATCGCCGTCGTCGGCGAAGCCGAAAACGGCCGCCTCGCCGTCGATCAGGCCCGCCTGCTTCTTCCCGATGTTGTCGTGATGGATATTGCCATGCCCATGCTCAACGGACTGGAAGCCACCCGGCAGATTCTCCAGGCCTCTCCCGCCACCAAGATCCTGGTTCTCTCCGCCCATAGCGACGACGCCTACGTCGAGATGGTCATGGCCCTGGGCGCGTCCGGCTATCTCATCAAGCAATCCGCCGCCCATGTCCTGCCCGAGGCCATCCGCGAGGCCCACAAAGGTAACACCTACTTCAGCCCCACCATTGCCAAACGCCGCAACCAGCACCGCCAGAAATCCGAGGAGCGCGGCACGGTGCGGAACTCAAAAAACGAGGCCAGCCCGCTCAGCCCACGCGAGCTCGAAGTGCTCCAGCTCATCGCCGAAGGCAAGACCAACAAGGAATCCGCCGACGAACTCCGCATCAGTGTCAAGACCGTCGAGAAACACCGTCAGAGCCTGATGGAAAAACTCAACATCCACGACACCGCCGGCCTCACCCGCTACGCCATCGCCGCCGGCATCATCGAGAGCAGCGTGCAGGTGACGATTATTTAGGGTCGTTTCGAGAGGCTGTCAGGCACATTCCCGAGCGAAGCGAACGAGGGATGCCGTCCCCGGAATCCAATCGTCAGCAGCGCAGGTCTACCACCCTCTCACGGCGGCGACAACGCCGCGCTCACGACTCCAGTAGCCGCGCTCGTGAGAGCGTGGGGAGGCGGGAACCCCATCCCACGACAGCCGTATGGGGTTATCACCCCATGGTGTCGGGCCCCTCAAAAGCTTACTGTTTCGCTATGGGAAGGCACTTCACACACAGGACGTCTGCCCGGATTCACATCCGGCGGTAGTCCGGGGTGAACCGGACCGGACCCCTCGAAAGGCTCGGTCTGTCGCGAAGGCGTCTCTCCGCCCGAAATATCATGGTATCAGAACTTTCCGAAAAAACCGGTCCTGACCAAGCGGCAGAGGCCTTGCGCGAATGTCAGGACCTCTTCGCGAAGGCCTTCCGCCTGAGCCCGGACGGCATGGCCATCGTGCGCATGGCCGATCGCACCCTCATCACGGCCAACGAGGCCATCTGCCGCATCTGGGGTAGCACGACGGAGGAAGTCGCTGGCCAGCCGGTGGCAAAATATACCAACTGGCTGAGCGAAGAGCAGCGGCTGGGTTTTCAACAGACCCGCATGGAGACCGGCGAGTGCATGAACTACGAGATGATCCTGCAAATGCAGGACGGCCGCATGGTGCTCTTCAAAAATTCCTCGCGGCTGATCTCGCTCGACGGCGAGCCGTGTCTCCTGAGCGTGATGCGGGATATCACGGAGGAAAGGCGGTTGGCGCTGGCGTTGAATTCCTCGGAACTGCGCTACCGGCGGCTCTTCGAGACGGCGAAGGATGGTATCCTGATCCTCGATGCGGTGACGGGCATGGTAATGGATGTGAATCCCTTTCTGGTCGAGTTGCTGGGGTTTTCCCATGAGCAGTTTCTGGGCAAAGCAATCTGGGAGCTGGGATTTTTCCGCGACGTGCTGGCCAACGAGGAGAAGTTCGCGGAACTGCGGGATAAGGAATACGTGCGCTACGAGGACCTGCCACTGGAAACCCGGGACGGCCGCACGATCGAGGTGGAGTTCGTCAGCAATGTCTATCTGGTGGACGACGAGAAGGTGATCCAATGCAATGTGCGCGATGTGACCGGACGCAAACAGGCGGAAGCGGCCCTGAAAACGAGTGAACTGCGCTACCACACGCTCTTCGACAATATGGTGGAGGGCTATGCCTTCTGCCGGATCATTTCCACGGAGGGAAAGGCCGACGATCTCGTCTATCTCGAAGTCAACAAGGCGTTTGAGGCTCTGACCGGCATGGAAAACGTGATCGGACGAAAGGTCAGCGAACTGGCTCCCGGAATTCACCACAGCAACCCGGAGTTGCTCGAACTCTACAGCCGGGTTGCGGTGAGCGGACGGACGGAAAAGGCGGAGATCTACGTTCCGGTTCTGGCGAGATGGTTCTCCATCACCGTGTACAGCAGCAAACCCGGACACTTCATTGCCGTCTTCGACAACATCACCAAGCGCAAGCAGGCCGAGGAAGAGTTGCTGTGGAAAACGGCCTTCCTGGAAGCACAGGTGAACTCCTCGCAGGACGCCACCATCGTGGTGGACCGGCTCGGCCGCAAAATTCTCCAGAACCAGCGCACCGCGGACCTCTTTCAAATCCCGCAAAACATCGTGGACGATCCCGACGACGGGAAGCAGGTCCGCTGGGTCACGGACACCATGAAGGATCCCGTGGCATTCGCCGAAAGGGTGACCTTCCTCTATGCTCACCCCGAGCAGGCCGGTCATGACGAGATCGAATTGAAATCCGGAATAATCCTCGACCGCTACTCGTTCCCGGTTACCGGCCGGGATGGGAGCTACTTTGGACGGACATGGACCTTCCGCGACATCACTGAGCGCAAGCTCTCCGAGGAAAACCAGCGGCTGGAGACTGAACGTCTTCGGCTCGCAGCCGAGGCCGGGCAAGTCGGCATCTGGGAATTTGACGTTCTCACCCAACAATTGGAATGGGACCCGCAAATGCATGTTCTCTACGGACTGGAGCGCGACGGAAACAGTGATCTCATCGAACTGTCGCAACGCGCCATCCATCCCAAAGATCGCGAGCGTATTATCACCGCCTTCCACGAGGCCCTGCGTTCCCGGGACAAGCCGCTGAACACCGAGTTTCGCATCGTGCGCCTCAACGACGGCTGCCAGCGCAACCTCCGCTCCATGGCCACAGTGATCTGGAATGATTCCGGCGCGCCGCTGCGCATGATCGGAACAAACTGGGATGTCACGGTGGAGAGGACCCGCGAGCGGAAGCTTGCCGAGGCGCTGGCCCAGGAGAAGGAACTCTCCGAAAAAGCGCGGGCGGGCGATCGCGCGAAAGGCGACTTCCTCGCCGTGATGAGCCACGAGATCCGCACCCCGCTCAACGGCATCCTGGGTTTCTCCCAGTTGCTGGCCAGATCGCCCGATCTGCCGGCCGAGTCACGCGACTATGTGGAGACAATCACCTCCAGCGGAGAAGCCCTCCTCCGCATTCTGAATGATGTCCTCGATTATAGCCGCCTCGAGGCCGGACACATCCAAGTGGAGAAAACCAGCTTCCCGCCCCGCGAAATCCTCGGCGACATCCACTCCCTCCTCTCCCAGCAGGCCCGCGACAAGAAACTCGCCTTCGACCTTTCCATTGAAGAAGACGTTCCCGCGATCCTGGCAGGCGACGCCGGCCGCCTGCGGCAAATTTTGCTCAACCTTACCGGCAATGCCATCAAGTTCACCGACAGCGGCTGCGTGACCCTGGGATTGCGTTCAATGCCGGGCGCGGCGCATTACGAGTTCTTTGTCAAAGACACCGGCTGCGGAATCTCCGCGGCGCAGATCGAGCGGCTTTTTCAGCCCTTCACCCAGGCCGATTCCAGCACCTCGCGCCGCCATGGCGGCACGGGGCTGGGACTTTCGATCTCGCGCCGCCTCGCCGAAGTCCTGGGCGGCACTCTCACCGTGCGCAGTGAGGTGGGCAAAGGTTCGGAATTTCTCCTCGACGTGACTCTCGGAGAGGGACGACCTCTGCCCGAACCCGAAACGCCGCCGCAATCCCTCGACTCCAGTTTCGCCGCCAAGCATCCCTTGCGAATCCTTGTCGTCGAGGACGACAAAGTGAGTCTCAAGCTCATGCTTGCCCTCATTCGCAAACTCGGTTACGAGCCGCTTTCCGCCGCCAACGGACGTGAAGCCGTGGAGATCCAACGCCACAACCAGCCGGACTGCGTGTTGATGGATATTCAGATGCCGGAGATGGACGGCATTGAGGCCACGCAAAAAATCCGCGCCGGGGAAGCCCACCGCGCAGTCAAACCGGCCTTCATCTCCGCTCTGACCGCCAACATCGTCGCGGCCGACCGCGAGCGCTGCTTCGACGCGGGCATGAACACCTACCTCAACAAGCCGCTGAAGATGGCGGCCCTCGCCGGTGTGTTGAACGAAGCGAGCGACCACGCGGCCAAGGAGCAGCGCGCGCAACTGCCGTAGCCGCGCTCGTGAGAGCGTGGGGGATCTTGAGTCCACCGGCTTACGCCGGCGGCTACGATCGGATTGGAAACAAAATGTGATCGCCCCTGTTGGGAGGGCTTGCTAGATGCACATAGATGTCAGCAAGCCGTAGGAATCTGCCGAGATTGCGACGGGGATTCTATCAGGGACTCGCGGCCGTTCACTGGACTTTCTGCATAGAAGATCGCGCCAACGGGTGGCTGGACGAGTTGTTTCACGCCAGGTTTCGAGAGGTCGTCGGACATAGCTGCTCCAGGCATGGCTGTGTCTGCGCAGCGTATTGCCTCATGCCCGATCATCTCCATGTGTTGTTGGCTTGAATTCGCGAGGACGCCGACCTCTATCTCGCGGCACGGTTTCTACGAAAACATCTGGAACCCGCGTTGTCACCAGGACGTTTCCAGAAGCAGGGCTACGACCATGTTTTGCGCGAGGAGGAGAAAAGACAGGATGCCTTTGCGGGAGTCTGCCACTACATCATCGAGAATCCAGTCCGGGCGGGATTCTGTGGTGAGGCGGCGGAGTATCGATTCAGCGGGAGTGTGATACCAGGATTTCCCGATCTGCAGATCCATCAGGCGGGATATTGGGAGTTGTATTGGAGGATCTGCCACCGTCTCACGACGGCGGCTACGCGAACAACACCGTAGCCGCGCTCGTGAGAGCGTGGCTAATTCGAGCCCACCGTCTTACGACGGCGGCTACGAAGATGCGGCAGTCACGGTAGGGAAAGACCCCATAGCGGACGGCCTAACGGAGGGACTATCCTGCGATCATGAATAAAGGAATCCTATGTTAGGCACGATCTTGATTGTTCTTCTCGTGCTCATGTTGCTCGGGGCTCTCCCGAACTGGTCGCACAGCAAAAACTGGGGCTACGGTCCAACCGGCGGCTTGGGTCTGGTGCTCGTCATTCTTGTGATCCTCCTGGCAATGGGCCGGATCTGAAAGACGGGAAGCCGGAACGCATAAACATGAACATGCCCGCCCTTTCGCCATGGGTACAGTATTTGTCTTTTCCAAAACCCCGGAGCAACTCCGGCGCGATCTCAAGCAGGCCCTCGGCGACCCGAAGATTAAGAAGCTGGATAGTCCGGTTTCGAAATCCAGCGAACCTCCTGATGCTGGCGGCCCGAAGAAGATTACCAATCCGAACTAACTGCCGAACATTGTTTTTTATCCCATGACCACGAATCCCCTGAAGCAAGGTGTCCTGACCGAAAACGCCTCCGGCATTGGCACCATAACCCGCGGGATGGTGCGGGAACGCGCCGTCGAACTGGCTCTCATCAATGGCCGGGCCGCCCACGAAGTCTCAATCTCCGATTGGGACCAAGCCAGACGCGAACTCACCGGCCAGCCGGAGGAAGACCCGAACGAGGCGGCACTGGAATCCGCCTCCGAAGCCGAACGGTGGAATCCCTTGCCCGGCTCGGAAGGTCACAAGGCTGCCGAAGCCGGCAGCGAAGATGAGGATGACGAGGGTCGTAGTGACAGCGAGAGACTGGTCAGCGAGGGAGTGGCAGAGGCCGGCCATGATCAAATGCTCCAAGCCGCCCGATTCAGGCCGGCGGCGGATTAACAGCGATAGCGCATTGCCGGTATCCTGTCCGGGGAGGCATGCCGCGCGGGTTGACAACCCGCGCCCGGTTGCTATTGAGAGGCCAATCTATGAGCGGCCCCGAACAACTCAACACCGCGGCAACGATTTCGGGCAAGGTTTCCCTTGCCCTTCTCCTGGCAGTTTTCTTCGGCGGCGAGATTCTCCCGGCTGCCAACAATCCCTTCGATGGCTATCTGCAATCCGACTATTATTTCCTGAGTTACTCCGGCGGGACTTCCTTCGCGCCGTCCAATACCAGCGATGTGACAATTGATGCCAAAGTCGGCGGACACACTCTCAGCTTCAACGTGGACACCGGATCGCGGGGACTTTACGGCCGATTCGGTGACGACTTTGTGCTCGGTGCGAATCCGTATCCGGGCGAGGTCCAACTCACCAGCTCGGGCCGGGTGAGCACGGGCACCTGGTCCCTGATCACGGTGGAGTTTAACGTCACGGACAAGAATAATAGCTCCACCACCGTTGGTTCGACGTTTAATGTCCTCCACGTTTCCACCCTCGGCGCCCAAGTGGGCAAAACGGCAACGTTCGGCGTGACGGGAACCTCCGGCACGGTCAACCTCGACGGAGGTGGCACCGTGCCCATCGTTTACGACGCTTCCAAGGGCGAATACGTGGTGCAACTCGTCAACAACGGGTCCAGCGTCAACCAGACAATTTCCTACGCCAACAATGCTCCGGGACTGATCAAAGACGTCTCCAACTTCGGCATCGGATTCGATCTCAACGGCGCGCCCGGCGGCACCGGACCTGTCGGAAACAACATGAACCAGATCTACAATCCCCTGCTCAATCTGGACGCCATGCAGAACGGAACGCTCGTGTCCGGCTACGTCGTCACAAAAACCGGCATCAAGCTCGGGCTCACTGCCGACGAGAGCGGCTATGCCTACACCACCCTGAATCCCACCATCTATGCCTCGACGAATTCCGTGCCCGACTGGCAGACTCCCATGGGTCAGACCGTCGTTTCAGGGACGACCAACGGACCGGGTTCGGTTGTAATGGACTCCGGGATCTCCGGAGCCTACATCAGTGCCCCCGGTCTGGTTCCTGACAGCGAAGTGACGACGCCGGTCTCCGTTTACCTGGTGAATTCGGGCAGCCTGGTGGGCTACCTCATTGATCCATCCGATGCCAACAACGTGCTGAATCCCACCAAACTGGAGGTCTCGGCCCCGGGAACCGATGGCGTTTACTCGCAAAACCAGCTTCCCTACCGGGAGAATTTTTTCAATACGGGCCGGAACGTTTTCAAGGCGTTCGACATGCTGTACGACGCCGAGAATGGCTATATGGGCGTGCGGCCGAACGAGCACGGGTTGACCGATCCGAACGTTTTCTTCGCCGCCCAGGCCGGCGGCTTCCCCAACCCGATCCCCGAGCCCGGCTCGATGGCGTTGGTCGTGATGGGATCTCTCCTTCTCCTGGAGCGAATGCGAGGAATCCGACGTGCGCGAAGACTGCGACGCGCGGAGCGAGGTCCCGGAGAAGGCTGAGGCCAAACATTCTGACCGGGTTTGCGCAATGGGGTAAATACCCCATTGCTTGACAGCAGGAGACCGCTAGCATGCGGCATGGAATCCACCGTTGCTCTTGAGAAAGAAACATCTTCCGAGGGCTGGCGGGAAATCGTGCGGAAGTATCAGCGGCCTTCCCTTTCTCGTGCGGTCTGGCAATTGGTCAATTCGGTCGGTGGTTACCTCGCGGTGTGGGGGCTCATGTTTTGGAGTCTCTCGGTTTCGCTCTGGCTCACGGCGGCGCTGACCATCCTGGCCGGAGGATTACTTGTGCGGATCTTCATCATTTTCCACGACTGCGGACACGGTTCGTTCTTTAAAACGCGGACGGCCAACGATGTGACGGGATTTCTTACCGGCGTGCTGACGTTTACGCCCTATTCCCTGTGGCGCAAGGAACATGCCCTGCATCACAGTACCGCCGCCGACCTCGATCACCGGGGGACCGGCGATGTTCCCACCATGACCGTGGAGGAATATCTCGCCGCCTCGCGCTGGAAAAAGCTGGGCTACCGGTTTGTGCGCAATCCCGTGATCCTATTCGGACTGATCCCGATGGCCATGTTTCTGGTCAAGCACCGCCTGCCCCACTCGAACGAGGCCAGTCCGGGCGAACGCCGCTCGGTCCATTGGACCAACCTCGCCCTGCTGGGTTTGATCGTCGGGATGAGCTTCATTTTCGGCCTTGTTCCCTATCTCGTGCTGCAAATCGCGGTGATCGCGGTAGCGGGCGGCCTAGGCACGTGGCTGTTTTATGTGCAGCACCAATTCGAGGGAGTCTATTGGGAGCGCGAGGAAGAATGGGATTTCGCCGAGGCCGCCTTCAAGGGCAGTTCGTTCTACAAGCTGCCGAGGGTCTTGCAATGGTTCTCCGGCAACATCGGATTCCACCACATCCATCATCTCAGCCCGCGCATTCCCAATTACAATCTCGAACGCTGCCACTACGCCGAACCACTCTTTCAAACCGTGTCGTCAATCAGCCTGCTGGGCAGCCTCAAATGCATGACCTATCGACTTTGGGACGAACGGGGCCGCAAGCTGGTTGGCTTCGACCATCTGCGAGGGGTGAAAGTCCCCTCCCCGCTCCCTGCTCCCGTCTCCCCGCTTTAGGGCTTCTGCCCGTAGTAGGCGCCGGGTCCGTGTTTGCGCAGGAAGTGTTTGTCGAGCAGGGCCTGGGAAATCGGGCTGGCTTGGGGATTGATCTGGAGAGCTTTCCAGGCCATTTCCGCCACGACTTCAAGGGCGAACGCGTTTTCCACCGCCTTGGCTCCCGAGGAGCCCCAGGCAAACGGACCGTGTCCATGCACCAGCACCGCGGGAACTTGCAGCGGATCGAGGCCAGCAAAGCGTTCGACAATGACGTTGCCGGTTTCGCGTTCGTAGGCTCCCCCGATTTCCTCCGGTGTCAGCGGACGCGTGACCGGCACTTCGCCATAAAAATAATCGGCGTGAGTCGTGCCGAGACAGGGAATGCCGCGTCCCGCCTGAGCAAAAGAAACCGCATGCCGCGAATGAGTGTGGACCACGGCGCGGATGGAGGGAAACGCCTGGAATAGACGCAAATGGGTAGGAGTGTCGGATGAGGGCCGCAAGGTGCCGCTGACCTGGCGACCGTCGAGGTCGAGCAGGACAATGTCCGAGGGCTTCAGCGCGGCATAGTCCACCCCGCTGGGTTTGATTCCGAAAATGCCGCTGGTGCGGTCAATCACACTGACGTTGCCGAAGGTGAGATCAACCAGGCCGAACTTCGGCAGCAGCATGTTCGCTTCGTAACACTCGTCCTGAATGGCGTGGTAGTTCATTGTGAATCGGTCGCAAGGGCCTGCGACCCTCCCTCTTTAGAGCCGCCCAAGGCCCGGCGCGAGGTGATAGTAAACTTCGTTCTGGCGGAGTTCCTGCTTGAAGCTCCGGATCTCGGTCTTGGCGTCGATAACGACCAGTTCGACGCCGGCGATCTCCGCCAGGTCTTCGAGGTGCTCGGTCGTGACGGAGTAGCTGAAGCCGGTGTGATGGGCTCCGCCCGCATAAATCCAGGCGGCGCAGGCGGTTTTGAAATCCGGGCGGCATTCCCAGACCGCGCGGGCCACGGGAAGTTTCGGCAACGGTTTTTGCGGTTTAAACACCTGCACTTCGTTGACGATGAGACGGAAGCGGTTGCCGAGATCGACGATGGACGCATTGATGGCCGGTCCGGGCGGGGCGTCGAAAACAAGCCGCACGGGATCTTCCTTACCGCCGATGCCGAGCGGATGAATCTCCAGTGATGGCTGGCCGGCGGCGATGGATTCACAAACTTCCAACATGTGCGAACCAAGCACCTGATGACCCTTGGGATCGAGATGGTAGGTGTAGTCCTCCATGAAGGACGTGCCGCCCTTCAACCCGTCCGCGATGACTTTCATCGCGCGCAAAAGCGCACAGGTTTTCCAGTCGCCCTCCGCGCCGAAGCCGTATCCGTCAGCCATCAGACGCTGCACGGCCAGGCCGGGCAGTTGTTTGAGACCACGCAGGTCTTCGAAGGTGGTGGTGAAGCCCTTGAAATCCCCGTCCTTCAAAAACGAACGCAGGCCCAGTTCGATGCGCGCGCCGTCGCGCAGGGATTCATGGCGGTCTCCGCCTTTACGCAGAGGCTCGGCCACGCGGTAGGTCGCCTCGTATTCGGCGCAGAGTTTGTTGACCGCGCTTTCGCTGGCGGCGTTGACGTGCTCGACCAGATCGCCGATGCCGTAACCATTGACCGAATAGCCGAACTTCGCCTCGGCGGAAACTTTGTCGCCATCCGTCACGGCCACGTAGCGCATGTTGTCGCCGAAGCGGGCAAACTTCGCGCCCTGCCAGTCGTGCCAGGCCCGGGCCGCCCGCATCCACGCGGCAATGCGGGCCTGCACTTCGGCGTCGGACCAATGACCGACCACGACCTTGCGATTCAGCCGCAGGCGGGAGTGAATGAATCCGGCCTCGCGGTCGCCGTGGGCAGCCTGGTTGAGATTCATGAAATCCATGTCGATCTCGCTCCACGGAAGGTCCCGATTGAACTGGGTGTGAAGGTGCAGGAACGGCTTGCGCAGCACGCTCAATCCGCCGATCCACATTTTCGACGGCGAGAAGGTGTGCATCCAGAGGACGAGGCCGGCACACTTGGGATCGTTGGTGGCCTCGAGACAAAGGGTGCGGATCTCCTCCGGCGTGGTCAGAACCGATTTGAAAACGAGCTTGAGCGGGAGCGCGGCGTTGAGTTCGGCCACGACCTTACGGGAGTTGGCCGCAACCTGCTTGAGCGGGCCGGGGCCGTAGAGGTGCTGGGAGCCGGTGACGAACCAGATTTCGGAAGCGGGAAGGTTTTTCATGATTGATTTCGTTTCTCCTTGATTGCGATGAGGTCCTTCATCACGCGGGACAGATCGGCGTTCCTGTTCACTCCACCGAAGGCGTCGTGAACGAGCCGGTAGAGCCGGTAGAGATCATCGTAGATTTTTTGGTTTTCCAGATTGGGCGTGTAGGCGACGTCCTTGAGCGAAGTCATGGCCGCCTGGGCCGAGGGAAAGTCCGCGTGCTGTCCGGCCAGGACCGCAGCGGAAACCGCGGCACCTAACGCACAGGCCTGACTGGACCCGGCCACGCGGATGGTGCAGCCGGTGATGTCGGCATAGACCTGCATGGCGAAGGGATTCTTCTCCGCAATGCCGCCGGCGCACACGACATTCTCCACCGGCACGCCATATTCTTTGATGCGCTCAATGATGGCGCGTGCACCAAACGCCGTCGCCTCAATCAGGGCGCGATAAATCTCGGCCCGGCTGGTGTAAAGGGTCTGTCCCAGCAGAAGACCGGTCAGCATGGGATCGACCAGAATGGTGCGGTTGCCGTTGTTCCAATCGAGGGCCAGCAGTCCGCTCTGACCGGGACGGAGATCGGACGCTTCGCGGGTGAGTTGTCCATGCAAAGCGCCGTCACCCTGACAAACGACTTCAACCCACCATTTGAAAATATCACCCACGGCCGACTGACCTGCCTCGATGCCGTAAAAACCGGGCAGGATCGCGCCCTTGACGATGCCGCAGATCCCGGGGATGTCGGGCACGACCTTATCCGCCGATACCACCCCGCAATCGCAGGTGGATGTACCGATCACTTTGACCAGCGTGCCCTCGCGAACTCCGCTCCCGATGGCCCCGTAGTGAACATCCATCTCCCCGATGGCGATGGGAATGCCGGCGGGCAGTCCGAGTTTCTCCGCCCATTCCGGGCAGAGGTTTCCGGCGGACACCGTCGCGTCGTGGGCCTCGTCGTAAAGCCGGTCGCGCAGTTCAGCCAGCCCCGGATCCAGCAGGGCGAGAAATTCCTTGTCCGGCAAACCGCCCCACTCATCGCAGTAAAGGGCCTTGTGGCCGGCCATGCAGACCCCACGCTTGATAGCCCGCGGATCCGTCACTCCCGCTAGAACCGATGGCACCCAGTCGGCCAACTCGACCCAACTGAAGGCGGCATCAAAGACGGCGGGAGCGGTTTTCAGGCAGTGCCAGATTTTCGACCAGAACCATTCCGACGAGTAGGTGTTCCCGCATTTCGCGATGAAGTGCGGGCGATGCTGCGCAGCCAGGCGCGTGATGGCGGCGGCTTCCTCGTGACTGGTATGATCCTTCCACAGCCAGCACTGGGCATTCAGGTCGCTCTCCCATTTCGGATCAGCGGCCAGCGCACGATTCCGCGCGTCGACCGGCAACGGACTTGAACCCGTCGTATCCACCCCGATGCCAACCAGCGTTTCGGGACCGAATCCCGTTTTGTGCGAAGCCTGCTCCAGCGCCCCCCGCACCGCTTTCTCCAGTCCGTAGAGATAGTCAGCCGGATTCTGGCGGGCCAGATGGTGGTTGTGGCGGTCGAGCAGAACCCCCTGGTGTCCGCTCGGATAATCCACCACAGCGGAGCCGAGTTCCGCTCCATTGGAGCAATCCACGATCAGAGCGCGGACGGAGTTTGTGCCGTAATCAAGACCAAGTGAGGTGAACACAGGCTTATTGATATTTGAGGCTGCGGGATCATGTAAAGCGCGCCCTTGAAAGCTTCGGCGCCGGATGCCCCGGATCATTTTCATTGAGTCATGAGCGTTTTGATATTTATTACTCACATCCAATCATTAGCCCTTCTCATGAAAACCTTCCGCCTCAATCGTCTTTTCAACCCCAAATCGAACCGCTGTTTCGACGTGGCGATTGACCATGGCTTCTTCAACGAGACGTCCTTTCTGGGCGGAATTGAGAATATCGAGGAAGCCATCCGGGTGCTGGTGGACGCCGCTCCGGACGCCATTCAGTTGACCATCGGACAGGCCCCGGTGCTGCAGAGTCTGCCGGGACGTTTCAAGCCGTCCCTAGTTCTGCGAACCGATGTGGCCAATGTCTATGGTCGCGAACTGCCCCGCGCCCTTCATAGCCGGATGATTGAGAATCCGGTCGAACAAGCCCTGCGGCTCGACGCGACCTGCGTGGTGGTCAATCTCTTCCGTATTCCCAACGAACCGGAAGTTTCCGATCACTGCATCCAGAACATTCTCAAAATCAAACCGGAGTGTGATCGCTTCGGCATGCCCTTGATGATTGAACCCCTGGTCTTTCAAGCCAACGAAAGCGCAGGCGGCTACATGGTGGATGGCGACCCGAGAAAGATTCTTCCCCTCGTCCGTCAGGCGGTCGAACTCGGGGCGGACATCATCAAGGCGGACCCCACCGACGATGTGAGCGTCTATCACAAGGTGGTGGAAATTTCCGGGCGCATTCCGGTCCTGGTCCGCGGTGGTGGCAAGGCTCCGGATCAGGAAATCCTGGAACGGACCGAAGCCTTGATCCAACAAGGCGTGGCCGGAATCGTCTATGGCCGCAATGTGATTCAGCACGCCAATCCGGCCGGAATGACCAAGGCGCTCATGGCCATTGTGCACGACGGTGCCAGCGCAACTCAGGCCGCCACCTTTTTGAAATAGCACCCGCCATGAGTTCTCCCGTAAAAGTCGGCATCATCGGCGGAGGATTGATGGGACGCGAAGTGGCCAGCGCGCTGGCGCGTTGGTTCGTGCTGGAGAACTTTCCCGTTCAGGCCGAGTTAACCGCCGTCTGCGACCTGGCCGAAAAACAACGCGAGTGGTTCCGGCAGGTTCCCACGGTCAAACTCCTGACCGCGGACTATCACGAACTGCTGGCCAGCGCGGAGGTGGACGTGGTTTACG